>CAKTSW010000439.1 GCA_934613165.1 uncultured Ellagibacter sp. | reverse complement strand
GTCATCATCATGTTGCGGGTAAGGGCCGTTTCGGGCGCGTAGGTGCTTCCGTTGCCGATGCCCCTGAAAATCTCGCGCGAGCTGGCGAAATCGATGTCGCTGCTTGCCCAGTAATCGTCGGCCACGTCCTCGAAGTCCTTGGCGTTGTTGACGATCTTGATGGTCTGGTCGCCGTCGAGCTTCACGATGGCGCGTCCGTTTTCGACGAGCGACATCGGGATGGGGGTTTCGGTGCCGTCTGCGTTCACGACGACGACCACGTCGCCGGCGTTGGCGGAGTCAAGCGGGATGGAAACCGTGGTCCCGGCGGGCGCGGAGAAGGAAACCGCCTGATCTTCGGCGACTTCGATTGCCTCGGGAATCTCGACCGGGGCGCCGGCAGCTGCCTCGACGGCATCGGCGGGAACGGTGACTTCGGTCGTGGTGTTGCCGGAGGCGTCGGTCTTTTCCACAACGGTGGTGCCGTCTGCGCCTTCGGTGGTGGAAGTGGATTCGCCCGTCTTCTTGTCGGTCACCGTAGTGGTCGTGGTGCCGTCAGGGTTGGTGGTAGTGGTGGTTTCCGTGGTAGGAGCCGGAGCGGGGGTGTAAGGAACCTGAACAACCCAATTCGAGCCGCTCTTCACCGCTTCATAGCCGCTGGCAACATAGGCCGAAGGGTCACTCGAGAACGTGCCGCCGGAGATGGAAGTGTCGACTTTCCCTACGTATTCTGCGTTTCCGAAACCTTGCTTAGGATTATCGACTCCGATATCTTCAAGAGAGAGGATTTGGTATGCCTCTCGCACTTCTGATTTATTGGCGAGTTTTGCAGTTCCCGAAATATTGACTTTCATACTCTGCTCAAGTTTGCCAAGGTCGTAAATCGCAATCGAGCTGCCCTGCTCGTTGTCGCAGTTGAACTCACCGCCGGTAATGTTGAGGATGAGGGAATTACCATATTCTGAATTGTGTGATGAGTAGGTTCCGCCGAATACATACAAAGCGTCAGGAAGCCATGCGTTGCCCGAATAATCGTAGTAATCCTTCGGCGAATCTATGTCGCTTGTAATTGCATTAACGATCCCGCCTGAAATATTGACTTGCCCCATGCGGAGCGAAATGCCGCCATTTAATACGCCGCCCGTAATGGTTAGATTGACTTGACCGGGCATATAGATAGCAGGTCCCTGCTTTGCGGTAAGCGTGCCGCCATTAACAGCGAAGTTCATATCACCTGTGGTATTGTTGCCGGAAAATGCCGCATTTTGCGAAGAGACAGAGCCGCCATTGATAACAGCGGAACCGCCTTCTTTGGCATAGACGCCATAGTCGTTCGTGCTCTCAACATATCCCGATTCAAGAATAAACTTGCCATTCGTTCCAGCTGCGATAATGGGCGTCCCACTCGAAGTAAGTTTCCCTTCTGAGTTGCCCGAATCGGTAAGCGTAAACGATCCGTGTGTTGTGATTCCGCAATCAGGGACGGTCAAGGTGTGGCCATCAAGGTCAAGAATGATGCTCTGGTTTTCCGCAACGGTTACGATGCTCGAGCTTTCAACGTTCTTCGCCAGAGAAATAATGTCGCCGCTTTTCGCGTTGGCAATTGCCTCTTGCAATGTCGAATAGGTGGTTTCCCCAATCTTTGCAACAGCTTCAGAGGCGGCTTCTCCCTGATCCCCTTCGCTGCCTTGCGCGGCGCTTGGCGTGGTCGCTCCTTGTTCGGTCGCGGGTGCGGTCTGGTCTGCCTCATCCGCGAGTGCAATCGTGGGGACTCCTAAGGTTGTCGCGAGCGAGAGCGCTACGAGCGACGAGATCAGTTTGCTTGCATTCTGCTTCTTTTCCATCGTCTTCCTTCCCTAAAATCCGACAAAAACGAGCACAGCCTTATCGGACTACACCGACATCCTCCAGCCAGCGCGTTCCTCGATCGCGCGAAATTATCTTCGAATGTC
>CAKTSW010000438.1 GCA_934613165.1 uncultured Ellagibacter sp. | reverse complement strand
ATCGGGAACAGGCCTGTGTACACCATGGGCTTCGCCTCGCGATAGCCCGGAAGCGGCTCTGCGACGCCGCCTTCGGCGAGGGTGATCGTGTCGCCGACCTTCACGTGCACGAGGTCCTTAAGCCCCGTGACGAGGTAGCCGACCTCGCCGACGCCGAGTTCGGGCAAGGGCTCTTCCACCGGATGGCGCGCGCCCACTTCCTCGGCGAGGATTTCCTTTCCCGAGGCCATGAGCTTCAAGCGCTGGCCGCGACGCATGGACCCGTCGACGATGCGCACGAGGGCCACGACCCCGCGGTACGGGTCGAAGTAGCTGTCGAAGATGAGCGCGCGCAGGGGCGCGTCCGCGTCGCCTTTCGGAGCGGGAATGTTGTAGACGACCGACTCGAGCAGGTCGTGCACGCCGACGCCGGTCTTACCCGACGCGAGCACCGCGTCGTCGGCCGGGATGGCGAGCGCGTCCTCTATCTCGGCGCGCACGCGCTCGGGGTCGGCCGAGGGCAGGTCGATCTTGTTGATGAGCGGGATGATTTCCAGGTTGGCGTTCATCGCCATCATGGCGTTCGCCACCGTCTGCGCCTCGACGCCCTGCGTGGCGTCGACGACGAGCACCGCGCCCTCGCACGCGGCGAGCGAGCGGGACACCTCGTAGGTGAAGTCGACATGCCCCGGCGTGTCGATGAGGTTGAACTGGTATTCTTCCCCATCGTCGGCCTTGTAGGTCACGCGGACGGCCTGGCTTTTGATGGTGATGCCGCGCTCGCGCTCGATGTCCATGGTGTCGAGCAGCTGCGCCTGCATGTCGCGCTCGGCGACGGTGCCGGTCATTTCGAGGATGCGGTCGGACAGCGTCGACTTGCCGTGGTCGATGTGCGCGATGATGGAGAAGTTCCTGATGTGCGAAGGGTCGGTCATGGCCTGCGTCTGGTCCTTGTCTCTTCAAGCTTCGATTGCGTCTTTTGTGTTCAATGTATCCGTTTGCGCATGAAAATGCGGGATTTTGCTAAAAACTTCGTGCAATTCACGGAAGCGTTTGCTATTCTATCGCATTGCGTATCCAGCAAGCGATCGCGCGATGGCAAACATCGGCGAATCCGCAGACATGGCTGCACGAAGGAAAAGCTTGCGCTGGATGGCCGATTGGCCGGCGAAACAGAGAAAACCCTGCCTGTTTCCTTATGCGAGACGCGTTGCGGCTTGCCCGCTTTTCTTTGTCTCGCTCGTCAATCTTGCCTTCTGGCGTTTCACCCTTCCTTTGCTTCCGTGCCGCGCTCGATACGCAAACGAACACGCATATCGAAGGAAGGATTCCGAACATGGCAAACATCAAGAGCCAGAAGAAGCGCATCATCACCAACGAGAAGGCCCATCAGCGCAACGTCGCTTGCAAGTCCGAGCTGAAGACGGCCGTCCGCCGCGTCCGCGAGGCAGTCGCTGCCGGCAACGGTGCCGAGGCCTACGCCGCCGCCCTTTACGCTTCCCGCCTGCTCGACAAGGCCGCTTCCAAGGGCATCATCCACAAGAACCAGGCCGCGAACCGCAAGTCCGGCGTCATGAAACTCGCCAACACCATCGTGACCGACGCCGATCGCGCCGCTTACGTGAAGCCGGAACCGAAGAAGCAGGAAGCAACCGGCAACAAGAAGGCCGCTCGCAAGGCCGAGCGCAAGGCCGCTCTCGCCGCCGCTTCCGCCGAGAAAGCCAAGCGCCGCGAGAAGCAGCTCAAGCAGGAGGCCGAGGCTGCGAAGCGCAAGGCCAAGGAAGCCGAAGAGGCTGCCAAGGCCGAGGCCGAGGCCGCCGAAGGCGAAGAAGCCGCTGAATAGCAGCGATCCGCTTCACGATTCGAAGGGCTCCGGAGCTTAACGCTCCGGAGCCCTTTTTCGCTGCCTGACGCTTTGCTTTGCAGCCAGGCGAAGCGCGTTATCGTGTGAGGG
>CAKTSW010000437.1 GCA_934613165.1 uncultured Ellagibacter sp. | reverse complement strand
AGAAGCAGCGCATCTCGATCGCCCGCGTGTTCCTTCGCGACCCGCGGATCCTCGTTCTCGACGAGGCGACGAGCGCGCTTGACAACGAGAGCGAGCGCGCGGTGCAGCGCTCCCTTTCCGAGCTTTCGCGCGGGCGCACCACCATCGTCATCGCGCATAGGCTCTCGACCATCCGCAACGCCGACGCGATTGCCGTCATCGACGACGGGCACGTCGTCGAGCAGGGGACGCACGAGGAGCTTTTGGGTCTTGGAGGCGTGTACGCGAAGTATTATCGGCTTCAGTTCGGCGACGCGTAGCGGCCATGCGAGGTGGCAGGGCCCCGGCGTGCCCGCAGCGGCGACTTCCGGCGTTTCCCCTCGGGCGAGCGGTCGCAAGTTGTGGCGAAACGCGCAAAAACGCTTGCGTTGGGGCGTTTCATTTGCTATCATATCTCTTCGCGTGTTTACCAAGTGATATACGAGCGGTTCGGAAATCCGCTCGGTGTGTAGAAGGAGCTAGATTATGGCAGTACCTAAGCAAAAAATGGGTCGTGCAAGCACTCATCATCGTCGCAGCGCAAACGATCGCATCGATGCGCCCGCCCGTTCCGTGTGCCCGCAGTGCGGCGAAGCGAAGCTTCCGCATCGCGTGTGCCCGAACTGCGGCTTCTACAAGAACCGCGAGGTCATCGAGACCGAATAGCTACTGCACGCGCTTCGGCGCTTGCTTGCTAGCTTCTTCATAGGCAAAAAGGAAGCCTCCCAGCTTGTCGTGCGAATGCAGATGAGTGGGAGGCTTTTTCGCTACTGGGCGCTGTGTGCGCGGAACCGAAGGGAACGTATTCATGTCCAGAAGAAAACGAGAGGCGCTCACCGCGCCGGCCGCAGCAGCCGCGGGAGCTGAAACCGTCATCGCCGTCGACGCCATGGGCGGCGACAACGCACCGGGTGTTGTGCTCGAGGGCGTTGCCGCCGCGCTTGACGCCGATGCGAAGCTGAAGGTCGTCCTCTGCGGCCCGGCCGAGGTGGTGGAACCGTTCGCCGCCGAGCACGACCGCTGCGAGGCGAAGGCGACAACCGAGGTCATCGACATGGCCGAGCACCCCGCGCGCGCCGTCCGGGCCAAGAAGGACTCCTCGCTCGTCGTGGGCTGCCGGCTCGTGAAGGAAGGCGCGGCCGAAGGCTTCTTCTCGGCCGGTTCCACCGGCGCCTGCCTCGCCGCCGCCACGCTCGTCATCGGGCGCGTGAAGGGCGTGCAGCGCCCGGCGCTTTCCATGCCGCTGCCCGCGCCCGCGCATCCCGTGCTTCTGTGCGACGTCGGCGCGAACGCCGATTGCAAGCCGGCCTACCTCGTGCAGTTCGCCCGCATGGCGAGCGTGTACGCCGAGCGCATCTTGGGGCTTTCCAACCCGAGGGTCGGCTTGCTCAACATCGGGGAAGAGGAAACGAAGGGAAACGAGCTTTCCCAGAAAACCTACGCGCTCATGAAAAAGCAGGTCCCGGGTTTCGCGGGCAACGCCGAGGGGCGCGACATCCTAACCGGCGACTTCGACGTCGTCGTGTGCGACGGCTTCACGGGCAACGTGACGCTCAAGACGATTGAAGGCACCTCGAAGGTGCTCTTCAAGCTTGCGAAGGAGGCGATGCTCTCCTCCACGAAGGCGAAGCTCGGCGCGCTCGCGCTCAAAGGCGAGCTCTACGAGCTCAAAGACCGCATGAGCGCCGACACCTACGGCGGGGCGCCGCTGCTCGGCTGCAAGGGCGCCGTCGTCATCGGGCACGGCTCGTCGAACGCCAAGGCCATCAAGAACGGCGTCCTCGTGACGGCGCGCGCCGCCCGCGAGAACGTTTCTGAAATAATCGCGCAAACCTTCTCCGGAGCAAGCCAGAAGGATGATCCCAAGGTAGAATAAACCGTTAACGACTCGACGTTTCCGTTGCGCAATTCGATTG
>CAKTSW010000436.1 GCA_934613165.1 uncultured Ellagibacter sp. | reverse complement strand
ATGATCAACGGCATGGCGACGACCGGCGTCGACGCTCCCGTCGTCGTTGCGCAGTCGCTCGGCATCGTCGCGTTCTTCATGATGGCCGTCATCATGATCGCGACCGCCGGCTCCACGCTCGACTCCACCTTCACGGCCCTCGCGAAGCTCACTGCGCGCGATCTGCCCGGCATCCTCGGCAAGCGCCCGAAGATGAACCCGCGCATCATCGGCATCATCTTCATGATCGCGTTCGCCATCATCGGCAACCTGCCGATGGTCATGGGCGCGTCGATCATCGCGGCGACCACCATTTCCGGCACCATGATCATGGGTTTGGGCCCGATCTTCCTCATGCACGGCGTCGGCCCGGTGAAGCCGACGAAGGTCGGTTTCATGCTCGCGTTCTGGATCGGCATGATCTTGGGCATTTGGGACACCGTTGCCCCGGCGACGCTTTCCTTCATGAACATCGGCGCCGGCAAGTACGCGAACTTCCTCGGCGTGAACCTGTGGGGCGCCGTTCTGTGCTGGGCCGCCTACATCATCCCGGGCGTCATCGCGAGCTCTCGCGAGAAGGCCGCGGGCATCGAGCCCACCTGGAAGGGCCTTTCCGACGAGGAGCTTGCCCGCCTTGACAAGCTCGAGGCCGAAAACGCCGACTACATTCCCGAGTACGATCCGATCGAGAAGAGCCCGGAGTTCCAGGCGATGCTCAAGCGAGAAACCGAGGTGAGCGCTGCGGGAGCGTAAGAATCCACGCGGCCTCGCGTGCCGGCTGCGGGATCGGCGCCGGCACGCCGCGCATTGCGCCTGATCGCAATGCGCCCCATTCTCGATGCCTTCGCGCCGTCTTCCTCCCCTATGTAGCCGGCGCTTGAGGCAGAGGTTGCGCGGCGCACCCCCATTGCCGCGCAACCGCCCTCCATAAAACGGGCTGGGCATCTGCACAAACGCAGATGCCCAGCCCGTCGTCGTTTCCCGGCGCCCCCGCTTTATCGGGCTTCCGGCTTTTCCGGCACGGTGCGGTCGACGAAGTAGATCTTGTACCACATGAGGAACATGAACACGATCCAGATCTTGCGGCTGCGGTCGGCGCCGGCCTTGTGCTCGTCGAGCAGGCGCATAAGCTCGTCGGTGTTGAAGAACTCGCGCGCGATGTCGCCCGTGAACCACTCCTTCACCAGGTTGTAGTAACGCTCCTCGCGCAGCCAGTTCACGACCGGCACGGGGAAGCCGAGCTTCTCCTTCTGCGCCCAGTCGCGCGGGATGGCCCGCTCGGACGCCTCGCGCAGCGTGATCTTGGTCTGCTCGCCCGTCGCCTTCAGGCGCGTGGGGATGGTCGCCGACACGTCGAAGACGCGGCGGTCCAGAAACGGCACGCGGCTCTCGAGCGAATGGGCCATCGACATCTTGTCGGTCTTCAGCAGGATGTCGCCCACGAGCCAGAACGCGAGGTCGACGTACTGCATGCGCGTCGTCTCGTCGAGGCCCGCGACCTCGGCGTACACCGGAGCGGTGAGCTCCTGCGGCCTCGGTGCGGAGCAGCCGCCGCGAAGGAGCTTCTCGCGCTCGGCGGGGGTGAAGGCCACGCCGTTGGCGTTGGTGTAGTACCAGTCCTCGGCGGTCTCGCTCGCGCGCTCGAGGTAGTTCGCGCCGCGGATGCCGAGTTTGCGCATGAGCTTCGACGCGCCGCGCAGCATGCCCTTCGGCGCCCACGAGAGCTTGGCGTTGGAGAAGGGGGTCTGGTAGATTCGGTAGCCCCCGAAGAACTCGTCGGCCCCTTCGCCGGAAAGCACCGCCTTCACCTGCGTGGCCGCGATCTGGTCCACGAAGTAGAGCGCCACCGCCGAAGGGTCAGCCGAAGGCTCGTCCATGTGCCATTGCACGCGGGGCAGGCTTTCCCAGTACTCGTCCTCGCCGATGTACTTGTTGGTGTTGGCGATGTGCAGCTC
>CAKTSW010000435.1 GCA_934613165.1 uncultured Ellagibacter sp. | reverse complement strand
GACATCCAGGCGTTCATCCAGTACGTGAAGAACTTCACGCAGCCGATCACCCAGCTCGCCCAGGTGAGCAACGTGCTCCAGCAGCTCGCCGCGGCGGCCGAGCGCATCTTCGAGTTCTTGGACGAAGAGGAGCTTCCCGCAGAGCAGCCGCGCGCGATTGCCGCGGACGTTTCGGGCGACGTCGAGTTCGACCACGTGCGCTTCGGCTACGGGCTCGACAAGACCGTCATCAACGACTTCTCCGCCAAGGTGGCCGAGGGCCAGACCGTGGCCATCGTGGGGCCGACGGGCGCGGGCAAGACCACCATGGTGAAGCTGCTCATGCGCTTCTACGACGTCGACGGCGGCGCGATCCGCATCGGCGGCACCGACGTGCGCGACTTCGCGCGCTCAGACGTGCGCTCGCTGTTCGGCATGGTGCTGCAGGACACATGGCTTTTCAGCGGGACCATCCGCGAGAACATCCGCTACGGCAAGCTCGATGCCACCGATGAGGAGGTCGAGGCGGCGGCCCGGGCGGGCAGCGCGCACCACTTCATAAGCACGCTTCCCGGCGGCTACGACTTCGTCATCAACGAGGACGCGAGCAACATAAGCCAAGGCCAGCGCCAGCTGCTCACCATCGCGCGCGCGATCCTCGCGAACAAGAGCATGCTCATCTTGGACGAGGCCACAAGTTCGGTGGACACGCGCACCGAAGAGCGCATCCAGCGCGCCATGGACGCGCTCATGGAGGGGCGCACGTCGTTCGTCATCGCGCATCGCCTCTCGACGATCCGCTCGGCCGACCTCATCCTCGTCATGCAGCACGGCGACATCGTCGAGCAGGGCACGCACGAAGAGCTGCTCGCTCGCGGCGGCTTTTACGCGGAACTCTACAATTCGCAGTTCTCGGAAGAGGAAGAATAGGTACACTCTATCTTCGCGCGGGGGCCGTCGTGCCCGCCGCGCGAAGACGCGCCCCGAATCTTTTCCGGGCGCCTCAAGGCAATCGACAGGGAAGGGGCCGCAGGCGATATGAGCGCTGCACAAGATGCGCAGGTGCGCGACGATGAGGTCGTGCGCATCGCCGCATTCGACTTCGACGGAACGTGCATCGCGGGCAATTCCCCCGTGCTTCTCGTCAGGCGCCTGATAAAGCTCGGGAAGCTCGACAAGAGCGTCATCGCGCGCATCGGGCTTTGGGCGGTCGCCTACAAGCTGCGCCTGCCCCAGAACGAGAGCTGGGTGCGCGGGCTCGTGTTCCGCGCGTTCGCCGGCGAGCCGGTGGAGAAGGTCGATAGGTTCCTGCGCGATTTCTACGATTCGGATGTCGCGCCCCTGTTCCGGAAGGAAGCCGAGGCCGAGCTTTCCGCGCAGCGGGCGGCGGGGCGCGTCGTCGTGGTCGTGTCGGCAACGTTCGAGCCCATCGTCGACCGCATGATGGAATCCCACGCGGTCGACTTCCAGCTGTCCACGCGCATGAAGGCGGCCGCGGACGGCACCTACACCTGCGAGGTCGAGGGCCTTCCCGTCGAAGGCGAGCAGAAGCTCGTGCGCCTGCGCGCGTTCGCCGACGAGCGCTTCGGCGCGGGGAAGTGGACGCTCGACGCCGCCTTCGGCGACCATCATTCCGACCGCACGCTGCTCGCCGCGGCGAAGCACCCCGTCGCCGTCACCCCCGATCGCCCGCTCTTGCGCACCGCGAAGGCGGAGGGTTGGCGCGTCGCCGAGTGGTAGCGCCTTTCGCGGTCTAAGCTCCCTTTTGTTCCCTCATACGCGTTTCCCGCTGCGCCGCAGCCGTGTTGCGGAAACGTGAAATACTCACGCATTCGCCCCGCCGACCCGGCCGGTAGTCTAAAATGTCACCTGAACTGTGGACATTGCCGCACACCGATGCGATGCGGAAACGAATGGAGGTGGGTCCATGTTGGAGAACGCCAACACGCCAAGCCG
>CAKTSW010000434.1 GCA_934613165.1 uncultured Ellagibacter sp. | reverse complement strand
GCACCGCGGCCGGAGTAGACCTCCCCGTCGGGCGCGGCGACGCGGATGGTCACCTCGCCGAGCGCGTCGATGCCGCGGGTGACCGACTGCACCGAGAACTCGGTGAGGTCGTTTTCGACCTGGACGATCTTGTTCACGGCCTTGTACATCGCGTCGATCGGGCCGGTGCCGAAATCGCACGCCGTGACGACCTGGTCGGCCTGGTTGCGCAGCGTCACCGTGGCGGTCGGGATCATCTCGGTGCCGCAGCTGATCTGCACGCCCTCGAGGGTGTAGACGGCGCTCACCTGACGGTCGCGCTCGTGAATGAGGCTCTCGAGGTCCTCGTCGTAGACTTCCTTCTTCTTGTCGGCGAGGTTCAGGAAGTCCTCGTAGACCTTGTCGAGCGCTTCGCCTTCGAGCTCGTAGCCGAGTTCTTCAAGGCGGTGCTTCAAGGCCGCATGCCCGCTGCGCGCGGTGAGCACGATCTGGCTCTGGCCGGCCCCGACGTCCGCCGGGTCGATGATCTCGTAGGTGTCGCGCTTCTTGAGCACGCCGTCCTGGTGGATGCCGGAGGAATGCGCGAACGCGTTCGCGCCGACGATGGCCTTGTTGGCCTGGACGTTCATGCCCGTGATGGACGAAACGAGGCGGCTCGCCTTGGTGAATTCCTTCGTGTTGATGTCGGTGTGGGCATTGAGCTCGTCGCCGTGCATGCGGATGCCCATGACGACTTCTTCGAGCGCGGTGTTGCCCGCACGCTCGCCGAGGCCGTTGATCGTGCACTCGACCTGGGTGGCGCCGTTCTTCACGCCGGCGAGCGCGAGCGCGGTGGCCATGCCGAGGTCGTTGTGGCAATGCACCGACACGGTGACGTTCTCGATGCCGCGGACGTTTTCCATGAGGTAGGCGATGCGGCGGCCGAACTCGTCGGGAAGCGAGTAGCCCGTGGTGTCGGGGATGTTCACGACGGTGGCGCCCGCGTCGACGACGCGCTGGATCACCTTCACGAGGAAGTCGTAGTCGGAGCGGCCGGCGTCTTCCGCGTAGAACTGCACGTCGTTCACGAACTTCTTCGCGTAGCGCACGCAATGCTCGGCGCGCTCGAGGCACTGATCCTCGGTGATGTGGAGCTTGTCGTGCATATGGCTCGGGCTCACGCCGAGGCCGGTGTGGATGCGGGGGCGCTTGGCGTACTTGAGCGCGTCGGCGGCGGAGTCGATGTCCTTCTCGACCGCGCGGGTGAGGCCGACGACCGTGGCGTCATCGCCCGCGAGCTCGGCGATGCGGCGGACGCTTTCGAAGTCGCCCGGGCTGGAAATGGGGAAACCGGCCTCGATGACGTCGACTTTCATGCGCAGTAGCTGACGCGCGACCACCAGTTTTTCTTCCGTGTTCATGGAGGCGCCAGGCGATTGCTCGCCGTCGCGCAAAGTGGTGTCGAAGATGTTGATCTTGCGCGTCATCGAATTGTCCTTTCTCAAAGCTTGCACGGCTTTTGCCGTGCCGACTATTCTAACGCACCTCGCGAGCCCTTGCGCGAAAAAGAGCTCCTGCGCGCGCCTTGGCGCGAATCGGCAGGAGCCCTTCACATATCGAGCGAATGAAACATCTTAAACGCGCGGCTTCGGGCCGCGGCGGCAGGCTGGCGGCGCGGGCGCGGCAAGACAAGCGCGGCGAAGCGCCCGCGCCTCTCCCCTACAGGCTGAATGACCAGACGTTCTTGAAATCGAGCGAGCTTGCAAGCTTCTCGAGCAGCGCGGCGTCGACGTTGCCCTCGACGTTCATATATGCGAGCGCCGTCTTCTCGGAGGGCTTCGTGCCGATCTGCATCGTCGTGATGTTCACCTGGGCGTCGCCGAGCGCGGTGCCGATCGCGCCGATGCGACCGGGGGCGTCGGCGTATTCGAACACGAGGGACTGCTTGCCGGGCGCGATGTCGATCTTGTAGTCCATG
>CAKTSW010000433.1 GCA_934613165.1 uncultured Ellagibacter sp. | reverse complement strand
CCTCTCCATTCGTGAGCATATTGAAGATGGCATTGCGTTCAGCGCATATCCCAAGCGTGCAAGCGGTATCCACGCAGACGCCGACATAGATTTTCCCCGAAGCCGATTCCACTGCGGCAGCGACGCCACCGACTTCGATCATGCGAGACGCCTCACGAGGATTCAGAGCATCCGCAGCGGCATTACGCAGGTTGACCCAGATCTTTTCCATAGCACGTGCCTCCCGAACATCGATTTTGCGAATTGCATGTAAACACAGAGAAGCCCGTTTCGCTACCTTTTCTATCGAAGTTTTCGCTTTTCCCGCACGCGTTCTCGAGCGAGCTCATTCGCTCATCAAACAGAGGCGCCCTGCTTGCATGCAGGGCGCCTCTTTCGTTGCAGGGGGATTACCGGCCGCGCGCTACGCGAAGGCTGGTCGCGCGATTCCCGCTTTCGCGATGCCGGCGTCGATTGGCCCGGTGCGCGTTACGCGGGGGCGCCGTCGACGGCGTGCGAATCCCGAGTCGCGCGCTCGTTTCCGCCCTGCTGTGCGGCCCCTGCCGGCACGCGCGTCGGCAGAAGCTTGCGCGACAAGACGATGAACGCGAGCGCCCCGAGTGCCACCACGCCGAGCGCGATCATGATCTCGACGCCCGTCGGGGCGTAGGTTCCGAGAACCGCCCACGCATCCATGCCCGACGACGCGCGCGCCGCAGACGAACCCGAGATGACGCCCGGCGCGCCCGCCAGGTTGAACTCGTAGAACGAGGTGAACAGAAGCCACACGCGCTTACAGAACACGCCTGCGATGACGAGCGCGCTCGACAGGATGACGAGCCCCGTCTTCTTGCGGTTTCGCGCGAACACGAGGATGCAGAACGGCACGACGAGCCCGGCTACGATTTCGAACCAGAAGAACGGCGCCGTCACCCCCGTCGCCATGACGGCGAGCGTTTCCGCCCCCGCGGCGCCCGGGTACGCCATGGTCAGAAGCTCACAGCCGATGAAGAACGCGTCGACGGCGATGCAGGTGGCGAGCAGCCCCGCCAGGTTGCTGAACAGCTTCTGGTCGATGGGGAACACCTTCGCCCGACGAAGCCCCGCCAGCGCGATGAGCAGAAGCGCCAGGCCGGAATCCATCGCCGAAGCCACGAAGATGGGCGCCATGATGGCCGAGTACCAGCCCTCTTTCGCCATTTCAAGGCCGAAGATCCACGCCGTCACGCTGTGCACGAGGATGGCGATGGGCAGCGCGAACCGCGACACGATGGCCACCTTGTCCTTCGCGCCGGGCTTCTTCGAGCACATGAGCGCGAGGTAGATGATGTTGATGACGAGGTAGCACGTGATGACGCAGATGTCCCAGAACAGAGGCGAAGTGGGGTTCGGCCCGGTGAGGATGCGCCACACGCGCGCGATGCCGCCGAGGTCGATGAGGACGAACATGCCCGCGCAGCAGATGCACACCGTCGAGCAGATGACCGCCGGAAGGGCCACCTTCTTGTACTCGGTCACGTGGAACACGCTTGCGGACGACGCGACGATGAGGCCGCCGGCCGACAGGCCCACGAAGAACATGAAGCACGTGATGTAGAGGCCCCACGAAACGCCGTTGTTCATGCCCGTCACGGCAAGGCCGTTCATAAGCTGGAAGATATAGGCGGCAAGCGCGGCGACGACGATGGCGCCGAGCACGCCGTACGTTGCTTTGAGTTTAGTCGACATGAAAGGTCACCTTCCCCTTAACCCAGGTAGTGGACTTTGGGGCGCGTGCCCTGCTCTTCGAGCAGCACGTAGCCCTTCTTCTCGCGGATAAGGCGCGACACCTCGGAATCGGGGTCGTCCAAGTCGCCGTAGGTGCGCGCACGGGCGGGGCAGCACGCCACGCACATGGGCGCGTCTCCCCGATCGGTGCGCTCCTTGCAGAGCGTGCACTTCTCGGCCACGCCCTTGGGGCG
>CAKTSW010000432.1 GCA_934613165.1 uncultured Ellagibacter sp. | reverse complement strand
CTTGCGCGCATCAAGGAAACGCTGCTGCGCGTGAACAACCGCGTGCTCGATGCCGCGCCGAGCGACCTTCGCATCAACACCCACGTGTGCCGCGGGAACTTCCACAGCACGTGGGCATGCGAAGGCGGCTATGACGGCGTTGCCGACGCACTGCTCGCGAACGAGCACGTGAACGCGTTCTTCCTCGAGTTCGACGACGAGCGCTCCGGCAGCTTCGCGCCCCTCGCAAGCGTTCCCGCAGGCAAGAAAGTCGTGCTTGGGCTCATCACCACGAAGCACGCCGAGCTCGAAGACAAGCAAGCCGTCATCGCCCGCATCCACGAAGCGGCGAAGTACGTGCCGCTCGAGAACCTCTGCCTTTCCCCGCAGTGCGGCTTCGCGAGCTGCGAGATCGGCAACAAGCTCACCGAGGAGGAGCAGTGGGCGAAGGTGGCGCTCGTGCGCGAAATCGCCGAAGAGGTGTGGGGCGCCTAGCTTCAAGACGCGCCGCTGGCATTTCGCGGCACGGAGGCGCGGCGATAAGGCCGCCGTCCCGAACCCAAGGGCATCGGACGCCGCAATCGTATCATAAGGAGTCACGGCAAACATAAGCATCACCGGATGCGGGGAGGGCACGCGCCTTCCCCGCATCTGCGTTCTTTGCGAGATGCGCCCGCACAGCGACGCCTTCCCCTATCCTTTGCATGAGATGACCTGCGGACAAGGAGCGCCCATGAAACTGCAGCAGCTGAAATACGTCGTGAAAGTCGCCGAGGTGGGCAGCATCACCGAGGCGTCGAGGCGCCTGTTCGTGTCCCAGCCCTCCATCACCGCCGCGATTCACGATTTGGAGCACGAGATGGGCGTCGTCGTCTTCGAGCGGACGAACAAAGGCGTCGTGGTGACGCCGGAGGGTGAGACGTTTTTGGGATACGCGCGGCAGGTGCTCGAGCAGGCCGACCTCATGGAGGAAAAGTACAAGGGCGACACGCAGCAGGCTCCCCATTTCGCCGTGTCGTGCCAGCACTATTCGTTCGCCGTCAACGCGTTTATCGACGTCATCCGCGAATTCAACGCGCACCGCTACGACTTCACACTGCGCGAGGAGCAAACGCACGAGATCATCGAAGACGTGTCACGCATGAAAAGCGAGCTCGGAATCATCTACCTGAGCAAGCGGAACCGAGAAGTGATCGGCAAGATGCTGCGGAGCCAGGACCTCGTCTTCGAGCCTTTGTTCACCGCCAAACCGCATGTGTTCATTTCGCGCACGCACCCGCTCGCAGGACGCGAGTTCGTGACGATCGAGGACCTCGACGACTACCCCTACCTGTCGTACGAGCAGGGCGATTTCAACTCGTTCTACTTCAGCGAAGAGCTGCTGAGCACGCTCGACCGCCGCAAGAACATTCGCGTGCGCGACCGCGCGACGCTGTTCAACCTAGCCGTGGGGCTGAACGGGTACACCGTGTGCAGCGGCGTCATCTCGCACGAGCTGAACGGCGAGAACATCATTTCGGTTCCCCTGAAAGTAGACGAATCCATGACGATCGGGGTTATCACCCGCAAAAACACCACCCCGTCGCGTTACGGGAAGGCGTATCGCGAGGCGATCAAGCGACATATCCCCCAAAGCTAGAAGGCGGCGGCGAGCCTGCCTTTCGGGGCGGCGTTTGGGAGCCGGCAAGCGTAGCCTGATGCCGAAGCACCTCTTGCTAAACGTCTCAAGGGCTCGCGCGCAAAACCGCTGAAACCCAAATCCCCGCTTGGGTTTCAGCTCTGAGAGGCTCGCACTATTGACTACTCCGGAAAACAAAAAATCGCTGGCCGATTATTCGACCAGCGATGTAAGTTGTGGTGGAGAATAGGGGGTTCGAACCCCTGACCTCATGGCTGCCAGCCATGCGCTCTCCCAGCTGAGCTAATTCCCCGTAAAAGGCGCAAGGAATATATTAGCAGAAC
>CAKTSW010000431.1 GCA_934613165.1 uncultured Ellagibacter sp. | reverse complement strand
CTGCAACGAGGATTGCCCGAACTGCCGTCGCCGCCGCAGCCCCCATTATCTGAAGGACCGCAAGGACTACGAGTTCCCGGTTATCACCGACGCGCTCGGCCGAAGCCATCTGTACAACAGCGTCGACCTCGACCTCGTCGCGTCGCTTCCCGAGCTCATGGCCGCGGGCGTGTCGTCGTTCATGGTCGACACGACGCTGCTTAACGGGGAAGAGGCGGCGCAGGCGATAGGCCGTGCGATACGCGCGCTGCACATCGCGCAAAACGACGGCAACTCGGTCGCGAAGATCACGAGCGCGACGACGGGGCACCTGTTCCGCGGCGTATCGTAAGGCTCACGGCGGCGCCTGTGGCGCGGATTCGCGCAGGGGCGCTGTGATAGAATCGCAAAGACGCTCATTCACGAAAGAGACACCAAAGGAAGTTTCGATGCTCACACCTGAAGAACAACTTCACATCATCGCCTCGGGCGCGGCGCAGATCGTGCCCGAAAGCGCCCTTCTCGAAAAGCTCAAGCGCGGAAAGCCGCTCAACATCAAGCTCGGCGTCGACCCCACCGCTCCCGACATCCACCTTGGGCACGCGGTGCCGCTGCGCAAGCTGCGCCAGTTCCAGGATCTGGGTCATCAGGTCACGCTCATCATCGGCGACGGCACGGCGCTCATCGGCGACCCGTCGGGTCGCAACTCGACGCGCCCGCAGCTCACGCGCGAGCAGATCAAGCAGAACGCGCAAACCTATGTCGACCAGGCCTTCAAGGTGCTCGACCCGGAAAAGACGACGCTTCGCTACAACTCCGAGTGGATCCTCTCGCTCGACATGGAGCACCTGCTGAAGCTCATGGCGCACTTCACCGTTGCCCGCATCCTCGAGCGCGACGACTTCCACAACCGCTACACGAGCAACCTGCCCATCAGCCTGCATGAATTCATGTACCCGGTCATGCAGGCCTACGACTCGGTCGTGATCAAGGCCGACGTGGAGCTCGGCGGCACCGACCAGCTGTTCAACCTGCTTGCCGGCCGCGAGCTCATGGAGAAGATGGGAATGGAGCCCCAGGTGTGCCTCACGCTTCCTTTGCTCGAGGGCACTGACGGCGTGAAGAAGATGTCGAAGAGCTACGGCAACTACATCGGCCTCACCGACGAGCCCGCCGACATGTTCGGCAAGGTCATGTCCATTCCCGACGAGCTCATGGTGAAGTACTATCGCCTCGCTTCGACCGAATCCGTCAAGGAAATCGACGCGATTGAGAAGGGGCTTGCCAACGACGAGCTTCATCCGAACAAGGTGAAGCGCGCGCTCGCCCGCAACATCGTCGCCGCATATTATGACGAAGAGCAGGCGCAGGCCGCCGAAGAGCAGTTCGACGTCGTGTTCAAGAACCACGATGTTCCCGACGACATCGCGGAGTTCGCGCCCGATCTCACGCCGAACGACGAAGGGCTCGTCTATCTGGCGAAGATCATCCACGACGCAGGGCTGGTGCAGAGCGTCGGCGAGGCGCGCCGGCTCATCGACGGCGGCGGCGTGAAGCTTGACGGCGAGGCGGTTGCGGCCAAGGCGTACAACGTCGAGCCCGAAAAGCTCAAGGACTGCGTGCTCCAGGTGGGCAAGCGCAAGTTCGTGAAGCTCGTGTAATCAGAGAGCAGCATCTTTCCTCCGGCCCCGCATGAGAACAAGCATGCGGGGCTTTTTCATGTCCGAGCGGGCCCGCGAGGGCGCGAGGCCGGCGGAACCCGTCGGTTGTGGAGAAAATGTGAATCGCCCGAGAAAAGGAGAAAAGCAAGAAGCCCCAGCTCACACAGCGGAAATGCCCCGCCAACCGGCGACCTTCCCGAAAAACCTCCCCGGCCCCCCTTGACCGACCCGGGGGAGGCGAGTAGTATACATCTTCGCGCCGCGGCCCGAGAGGGAGGGCGGCGACGGGAGGGAAGGACTTCCC
>CAKTSW010000430.1 GCA_934613165.1 uncultured Ellagibacter sp. | reverse complement strand
TCCGGCAAGTCGACCACGCTCGCGTGCATCATCGACCGCATGAACCACGAGCGCACGGGGCACATCATCACGATGGAGGACCCGATCGAGTACGTGCACCGTCACGGCACCTGCATCATCACGCAGCGCGAGGTTCCCACCGACATCGCCACGTATTCCGAGGCGCTGCGCTCGGCCATGCGCGAAAGCCCGAACGTCATCCTGCTCGGCGAGATGCGCGACTCCGACACCATCAGCACCGCCGTTTCCGCAGCTGAGATGGCCCAGCTGGTGCTTTCGACCCTGCACACCACCAGCGCCGCCGACACCGTCGAGCGCATCGTGGACGCGTTCCCGCCCAACCAGCAGCGCCAGATCCGCATCCAGCTTTCCATGGTACTGCAGGCAACGGTGAGCCAGCAGCTCGTGCCGACGATCGACGGAGGCACCGTCCCCGTGTTCGAGATGATGATGATGAACACGGCCATCCGCAACCTTATCCGCGAGGAGAAGTCCTACCAGATCGACTCGGTCATCGCATCGGGCGGCAAGGAAGGCATGCAGACCATGGACCAAAGCCTGTTCGCCGTGGTGAAGGAAGGCATCGTCGCCAAGGAAGTGGCGCTGCAGTACGCGAACCACCAAGAAGCGCTCCTGCGCCGCTTCCAGGCCGAGGGGCTATAGACGTTAAAACGGCTGGCACATCGTAACGCGATGCGACGAGCCCGCGGCTGCAAGGCTATCACCGACATCGTGCCCCACCTCGTCGACGTCGAGCCTTGCCACCGCAACCGGAACGCCGTAGGCACGCTTCAACGCTTCTGGCTGAAGAAGGTCCCGCTCGCCGCCGACGAGACGCGTTCCGTCGCGCATGAAAAGCACTCCCGTCGCTTCGCATTGGGCGATATGGGCTGGGGAATGCGTGGTCATGACGACGCCGAGCCCCTGGTCAGCAAGGGTTTTCACCGCTGAGAGCACACACATCTCGTTCCCAAGGTCCAGGCTTGCCGTCGGCTCGTCCATCATGAGATAGCGCGCGCCCTGCGCCACGGCGCGCGCGATAAGCACCATTTGCCGCTGCCCGCCCGAAAGTTCGGTATAGGCGGCCTCTTTCAAATCGGCGATTCCGAGCGTTTCCATGCACCGATTCGCCACCTCGTAGCACGACGCCCCGGGACGCCCGAACAGGCCGCCAGTCGTCGACGCACCCATCACCACGACATCGATCGCCGTGAACGCGAAAGGGGGCGTATGCGACTGGGGAACGTAGGCGAGCAGACGGGCGCGCTGCTTGTCTGAGCAGCGAAGGACGTCGACGCCGTCGACTTCCACCGAGCCGCCGATTGCGGGAAGCAGACCGAGTATAGTGCGGAACAGCGTCGTCTTTCCCACGCCGTTCGGTCCGAGCAGGCAAAATACGCTGCCCGCTTCGATCGTGGCGCTGAAAGATTCGACTATTGCATGCCCTTTGTAGCCGCATGTCAGGTTCTTCACGCAGATGCTCATAGCCATTCCTTTCGACCGCGCGCCAGCAAAAACAGAAACAGCGGGGCTCCGATAAGCGCCGTCAGCACGCTGATGGGGAGTTCGCCCGGCACGGCAATGCGAGCGATATCGTCGACAACGACCATGAAGCATGAGCCGGCGAGCATCGAGAGAGGAACAAGCGAGCGGTAGTTCGGTCCCGTGACCAGGCGCATTATGTGGGGGATGATGAGACCTACCCAGCCAACCGTGCCGCACATGCACACCGTGATCGAAGTAAGCAACGTCGCCGCAGCGATGATGACCGCCCGCGTCGCGCGCACGTTCACACCCATGGCGCGCGCCTCGTCGTCGCCGAACGACATAACGTTGATGCGCCAACGTGTTGCCATGAGCACACCGCCGCCTACGACAAGCGAGCCCACCATCGCCCACACGTTCGTCTCGTTGCCGCTGCGCGCGAAGCTGCCCATGAGCCAGTA
>CAKTSW010000429.1 GCA_934613165.1 uncultured Ellagibacter sp. | reverse complement strand
CTTCAACCTGGTCGAGCTTCTGGGGCGCGAGAACGTCGGCATGATCACGGGCGACGTGCACATCAACTCGTCGGCGCCGGTCATCTGCTGCACCGAGGAGATCCTCGCGAACCAGGCGCTCGCCGAGGGCAAGGACGCGCCCATCGAGAGCGTCGCCATGGACGAGTTCCACTTCTTCTCCGACTCCGACCGCGGATGGGCGTGGCAGGTGCCCCTGCTCACGCTTCCCAACGTGCAGTTCCTGCTGATGAGCGCCACGCTCGGCGACGTGACGCAGATCGCCGAGGTGCTTCGCCGCCAAACGGGCAAGGACGTCGACTGCATCACGGACGCCCCGCGCCCCGTGCCGCTTTCCTACGAGTACGTCTTGACGCCGCTCGAGGCGACGGTGGAGCTTGCGCTGCGCAAGGGGGAGGGGCCGCTCTACCTCGTGCATTTCTCGCAGGACGCGGCGCTTTCGAGCGCGTCGGCGCTTGCGAGCTACGGCGTGGCCACCAAGGAGCAGCGTGAGGCGGTGAAGGACGCCATGAAGGGCGCGAAGTTCACCACCGCGTTCGGCAAAACCTTGAAGCGCCTGCTCGGGTGCGGTGTGGGCGTGCACCACGCAGGCATGCTCCCGCGTTATCGCCTGCTGGTGGAAAAGCTTGCCCAGCAGGGGCTTCTGCCGGTCATCTGCGGCACCGACACGCTCGGCGTGGGCATCAACGTGCCCATCCACACGGTCGTGCTCACCGCGCTCGCGAAGTTCGACGGGCACAAGATGCGCCGGCTGCGCTCGCGCGAGTTCCATCAGATCGCCGGGCGCGCGGGCCGTTCCGGCTTCGACACCGAAGGCGTGGTCATCGCCGAGGCGCCCGAGCACGACATCGAGAACCACAAGGCCGAGGTGAAGGCGGCGGGCGACCCCAAGATGCTGCGCCGCATCAAGAAGAAGAAGCCGCCCGAGAACTTCGTCGGCTGGAACGAGGACACGTTCACGCGCCTTGTCGGATCCGAACCTGAGAAGCTGACGCCGCGCATGCGCATCACGCACTCGATGGTCCTTTCCGAGGTGGAGCAGGGGGGAGACGCCCGCGCGCGCGTGGAGCAGCTCATCGAGGACTCGATGCAGCCCGACGAGGAGAAGGTGAAGCTGTCGGTGCGCGCCGACGAGGTGTTCGCCACGCTCATCTCCGCGGGCGTGGTGGAGAAGGCCGAGCGCGAAGACGGCGGCGCCGACTACTTCGTGACGGTCGATCTGCCGGAGGATTTCGCGCTCGACCAGCCGCTTTCGCCGTTTCTACTGGCGGCGTTGGAGCTTTTGGACCCCGAAAGCGACGACTACGCGCTCGACGTCGTGTCGATGGTGGAGGCGACGCTTGAAGACCCGCGGCAGGTGCTGCGCGCGCAGGAGCGCAAGGCACGCGACAGGGCGATGGCCGAGATGAAGATGGACGGCGTGGAATACGAGGAGCGCCTGGAGCGCATCGCCGACGTGACGTACGACAAACCACTCGAGGACCTGCTCGACGCGGCGTTCGAAAAGTACTGCGAGGCCGTGCCGTGGGCGCGCGACTTTTGCCTGCGCCCGAAGTCGGTTCTGCGCGACATGCTGGAATGCGCGGCGGACTTCAAGGGGTACATCCAGCAGCTCGGGATCACGCGCTACGAGGGCGCGCTTCTGCGCTATCTGTCGGAGGCGTTCCGGGCGCTCGACCGCACGGTGCCCGAGGGCAAGCGCGACGAGCGGTTGCGCGACATCGTCGCGTGGCTGGGGCTCGTGGTGCGCTCGGTCGATTCGAGCCTGGTCGACGAATGGGAGAACGCAGGCGCGGCGCTCGATGCGGAGCCTCCCGCGCCCGAGGACGAGCCGGTCGTGCGCGATAGGCGCGGGCTCACCGTGCTTGTAAGGAACGCGCTTTTCGCCCGCGTGAGGGCGGCCGCGCATCGCGACGCCGCGGCACTTGGGGCCATGG
>CAKTSW010000428.1 GCA_934613165.1 uncultured Ellagibacter sp. | reverse complement strand
GGGGACGCCCTTCGCGATGTCGGCGGCGTGCGCGGCGATCTTCGTGGCGACGAGGCCGTCGCGGACGTCCTGCACATCGGGCAGGCGCAAATGCTCGGCCGGCGTGACGTAGCAGAGGAAGTCAGCCCCCGAGGACGCAGCGATGGCGCCTCCGATGGCGGCGGTGATATGGTCGTAGCCCGGCGCGATGTCGGTGACGAGCGGGCCCAAGACGTAGAACGGCGCGTTATGGCACAAACGTTTCTCGAGCTTCATGTTCGCGGCGATCTCGTCGATGGACATATGCCCCGGCCCTTCGACCATGACCTGCACGCCCGCGTCCCACGCGCGCTTCGTGAGCTTGCCGATCTCGATGAGCTCGGAGATCTGCCCGGCGTCGGTGGCGTCGTAGTTGCACCCCGGACGCATCGCGTCGCCGATGGAGATGGTCACGTCATGCTCGTGGAGGATTTCGAGCACCTCGTCGTAGTGCTCGTAGAAGGGGTTCTCGTTGCCGGTCGCCTCCATCCAGGCGAAGATGAGCGAGCCGCCGCGCGAGACGACGTTCATGAGACGGCCGGTCTCTTTGAAGGACTCGATCGTGCGGCGGTTCATCCCCGCGTGGATGGTGACGAAGTCGACGCCGTCCTCGGCGTGGCGGCGCACCACATCGAGAAAATCCTCCGCGGTGATGGAGATGAGCGCCTTTTCGAGGTACCCGATGGCGTCGTACATGGGAACGGTGCCGATCATGGCCGGCGACTCGGCGATGAGCTTGGTGCGGAACGACTGCGTCTTGCCGCTGTTCGACAGGTCCATGATCGCTTCGGCCCCAAGCTCGTGCGCGACGGCGACCTTCTGCCATTCCACCTCTTCATCGGCCAAATCGCCGGAGATGCCGAGATTCACGTTCACCTTCGTGCGCAGCCCCTCGCCGACGCCTTCGGGGGAAAGCGAGGTGTGGTGGATGTTTGCCGGGATGGCGATGCGCCCGGCGGCGACGCCGTCGCGGATGAATTCGGGCGTGCGCCCTTCCTTTTCCGCGACGGTGCGCATCGCAGGCGTTATCTCGCCCGCCCGCGCGTGGTCTATCTGCGTGATCGAAGCATGCGAAGCTTCGTGACGTGTCGTCATCGTGATTCTCCCTTCGTTGGCATTACCCATACAGGTTCCCTTCGGGTCGAAGCGGAAAGGCGCTTCCTCTCAGCCCGCCGCGCGGATACACCGCCAAGCCGAGCTCCCCGGTATGAAAATGTGCGACGCGATTATACGTCAGAGGGGTCCCCTTCCGAAGCGTCATTCGCCGGAAGGGTGAGCGGATAGAAAACGTACAGCGTTCCCTCTTCGACGCTGACAGCCGCAGCCTCGCCGATAAGCTCGTTGGAAAGCCCGAGCGACGTGCGGTTGGAAAGCGGCTCGTCGTCGAGGGTGTACTCGAGCCCGCGCTCGATGACGCCGTACGACGTGTCGTTCGCGGAGAAGACCGACACCGTGCCCGCGTCGAGCGCGCAGGGAAGCTCGAACACGTCGGGGCCCGTGACGCAGCGCACCGCGAAGTCCTCGCCGATGCCGGTGACGTAGATTCCCTTTTCGGAATAGCGCGCGAAGAGCTGGAGGTTCGCGAGCGTATGGTCGAGGCGCTTCGCGAGCGCGCCGTAGATGTAGAGTTCCTGGTTGTCCCAGAACACGGCCTTCTCCATCGCGAGCTCCATGTCGCTTTTGTCCTTCTTCACGGGGTGGCGCGACACGCGGCGGCATTTGGGGACGTAGCCGAGCGAGTCGAAGTCGCCCACCGCCATGTCGGCCTCGCGGCCGATGGCTTCAAGCGACGCGAAGCCGGCATCGACGGCGATCACCATGTCGAACACCCCCGCCGCATCGAGGGCCTTGAAGTGCTCGGCATTGAAATCGACCGCCCCGACGAGCGCGCACGTTCCCATGATGATATATGTCCTTTCGATTGCGAAGTGCCATTGCGT
>CAKTSW010000427.1 GCA_934613165.1 uncultured Ellagibacter sp. | reverse complement strand
CATGCGCTATTTGCGCGCGTTGCGCGCACGATTATAGTTGATAAGGCAGCCCGCGCGCACGATTTCACGCTCTTCAGCCGTCATGTCCGCCACGAAGAGCGTCATCTCGCGCACCTCGCCCGCCGCCGTGACGACCCATGCGGGGATGTTCGAGAGGTCGCGCCCAAGCGCTTCGCGGATGCCCGGCACGTACACGTAGTCGCCCACCTCGAAGGGCGGCTCGCCTTCCAGCTGGAAGGGCACCATGCCCCAGTTCATCACGTTCGAGCGGTAGCGCTTCGTGGCGTACTCGCGCACGATGTTCGCAAGCCCGCCGATCACGCGCTGGCAGCTCGCCGCCTGCTCGCGCGCGCTGCCGTCGCCGGGCTTGTTGGCGTAAATCATGCTGCCGTATTCCACCGCATCCGCGCTTGCGGAAATGCCCGCGCGCCCAAGCGCCCCGAAAACGCCCGCAAGCTCGGGATCGGCCGCATCGAGCGCCTCGCCCGCGACGCGACGACGCTCGACGGCGGCGACTTCCTTGCTGCGCCCCACGTATTCGGGATCGCGGCGGGAAAGCGTGAACTCGGCCAGGCCGAGCGGGTTGGAACGGTACGAGCTCGTTTCCCCCGACGGGATGAGCTCGTCGGTGGTGGTCACCGGGTCCATGATCTTCGAGCACACCTTCAGAAGGATGTTCTCGCCGAGCGGCTCCATTTCGGGCCACGGCTTGATGTTGGGCCCCTCGACGAGCTCGGAGTCGGCCTTCGCCTTGCCGAATCCCCAGTACACGCGCTTGTCGTAGGGCGCGCTGTCGAAGGTGTACTCGCACGATTCGTCCCAGGTCTCGGGCGGAAGGTCGGTCGCCGGGGTCAGGATGCCGCCCGCTGCCGCCGTGGCCGCGATCGAGCGCGCGTCCATGAGGGCGACGGCCGAAAGCTGGCCCGCACCCGGCTTCGACCCCTCGCGGTTGGGGAAGTTGCGCGTGGTGTGGCGGATGGACAGCCCGTTGTTCGCGGGGGTGTCGCCGGCGCCGAAGCACGGTCCGCAGAACGCCGTGCGAACCACCGCGCCCGCTTCCATAAGGTCGTAGATGTAGCCGCGGCGCGTGAGCTCGAGCGCCACCGGCTGGCTTGTGGGGTACACCGACAGCGAGAACTCGCCGTTGCCGGTGTTCTTGCCCTTGAGCGCCCGCGCGGCCGCCACGACGTTGTCGTAGTTGCCGCCCGAGCAGCCGGCGATCACGCCCTGCTGCACGCGAAGGCGCCCGCCCTCGATCTTGTCGAGAAGCGAGAGCCCCACGTTGCCGTCGCCGATGCGCGAGGCCTCGACCTCCACCTCGTGCAGGATGTCCTCCAGATTCTCGTTGAGCTCGGCGATCGTGAAGCCGTTCGAGGGGTGGAACGGCAACGCGATCATCGGGAGGATCTCCGACAGGTTCACGCGCACGCACCCGTCGTAGTAGGCCACGTCGGCGGGGGCGAGCTTTTTATAGTCCCCTTCGCGCCCGTGGGCGGCGAGGAACGAGCGCGTGTCCTCGTCGGTTGCCCAGATGGAGGAAAGGCACGTGGTCTCGGTGGTCATGACGTCGATGCCGTTTCTGAAGTCGGTCGTCATGGACGCGATGCCGGGGCCGACGAACTCCATGACCTTGTTCTTCACGTAGCCGCACGCGAACACCTCGCGGATGATGGCGAGCGCCACGTCGTGCGGGCCGACACCCGGACGCGGCGCGCCCTCGAGGTAGATGGCGACCACGCCCGGGTACGCCACGTCGTAGGTGTCGCGCAGAAGCTGCTTGGCGAGCTCGCCGCCGCCCTCGCCGATGGCCATGGTGCCGAGCGCGCCATAGCGGGTGTGCGAGTCGGAGCCCAGAATCATCTTCCCGCAGCCGGCGAAGTTCTCGCGCATGAACGAGTGGATCACGGCGATGTGCGGGGGCACGAAGATGCCGCCGTACTTCTTAGCGGCGGAAAGGCCGAAGACGTGGTCGTC
>CAKTSW010000426.1 GCA_934613165.1 uncultured Ellagibacter sp. | reverse complement strand
ACCGTATCAATGGCAACAAATACTACCTTACCACAACCGCCTACGACGACGATGGGGACGTGGTGTCGACGGGAACGTTCGACTACAAGGTAGTGACGCTTGAGCGCCTGCGCCAAAAGCAGGAAGAATACGCACGGAAGCGCGCAAGCAAAGATCGTTAGCCCTTAAACTATAAGAGTATCGTCGCCATCAAAACAATCAGGTCAGTCTGCAGGCCGAAATAGCGTGCCAACGTTGTCGCTCCTCTTTATTTCCCCAGCAAGCGGATCGGTACCACGACGATTCCGTCAGCCACTTCGCGCGCATATTCGCCCGTGCCTGTAATCACAGCCATGAATTCGGGTTCTCTCGTTTGCGATCGGGGATTTCCGCACACCTTGCGACGCATACGATCAAGGCTCGCAACCCCTTTCTCCACCTTGTCTTCGCTTACCTTGAATTCGAATGCCGCCCAACGGCCGTCGGCAAGCTGTACAACAGCATCGGCCTCAACCCCCGAATCATCGCGGTAGTAACGGACGGGCACGTCGTCGAGCAAATCGAGGGCGCGAGCGTAAACCGACAAGTCACGCTCCACCAGGTTCTCGAACACAAGCCCAAACGTTTGCCAGTCGTCGAGAAGCGCATCGGGAGACATGCCAAGCAGCGCGCAAGCAAGACTTGGGTCGGCAAGATAGCGCTTCGGCTTCGTCGCGAAACGCTTCTTGTCGCGAGCGGGAGGAGCCCAACCGGGAACCTCCTCGACGATATACAGGCTCTTGAGCGCATCGAGATAGGCCCTCACATGATCCTCGCCTATTACATTAAGCGGGTTTTCTTCGGCACCGAACATATCGGAAATAATCGTCTTATACGTGGCCGCCTGCCCCAAATTGCGCGCAAGCGAAGCAGCCAATCTGCGAGCGACGTCAGAGTCGAGACCAAGCGCAGGAACGCTCGCATTGAGCGTCGCAGTAATGTATTCCCGAGCGATGAGCTGAGCCGCGTCAACGTCCATATCGACAGCCTCAGGCCAGCCGCCTCGACACGCCGCCTCTACAAGCCCTATCGTATCGCGCTCGATACGGCACGGCGTGAACTCTCCCGCGAACAAACCCGAAAGACTGACCTCCCCCGTCGACTCGCCGGATTCGAAAAGGCTCATCGGGCTCATACGAACGCGCCCGATTCGACCGGCACCGCTATGAGCGGGTCCCTGCTCGCCGCGACGAGAAACGGGGGTGGACGATCCCGTGAGGATGAAGGCCCCACGCGCTCCCCTCGTCCGATCAACTTCATGGCGAACGCAGTCCCATATAGCCGGGACGCGCTGCCACTCGTCTATCACATGGGGGCGGTCCCCCATAAGCATCAGAGACGGATCGGCGCGAGCAAGATCAATGTTCTCGTCGACGTAGGAAACCGAAGATCCATGCATAAGGGCGGCCCAGGTCTTTCCGCACCACTTCGTTCCCGCTATTTCAACAGCCCCGAACGCTTTCAGGTATCGCTCGATCTGAGCGTCGGCCACTCGCGGCATATAGCCTTTCGGTTTCTCGAATTTCGGTGCCACTGCACTCCCCTACTTCCAATCGTTGCTAAAAGTGTAACGCGTCAGGGGCTTTGACTGAATTGAAATTCGGATTTTCCTAAAGATTTATTCGGAATTTCCTTTGCTTATCATTCGAATTTTCCGGATGAATGGTTCGGATTTTCCTGAGCCGCATCACCTCTCATCGCGAAAACGCAGCGTCTCCCCCCACTCGCCCCCTCGCCCCTGCATACAAAAAGCCGCGCGTCCTCCTTCCGAAGAGCGCGCGGCGTTCCTGCAAGTTTCTGCCAGACCCGCTACATCGGCGGGAAGCGCACGATGAGGTAGACGGCCGAAATCGCGATGGTCACGAGCATGATCGGGAACCCGTACTTCATGAAGTTCGCGAAGGTGATCGACGTGCCGTTCTTCTTGGCGATGTCGGACATGACCACGTTGGCCGAGGCGCCGATAAGCGTGC
>CAKTSW010000425.1 GCA_934613165.1 uncultured Ellagibacter sp. | reverse complement strand
TACCTCGCCGGTTTCGCGGTCGAGCTCGATTTCGGCCATGCCCACCATGAACGGCGGCGGGGACACCGGCGACGAATGCGTGGCCGTCGCCTCGGCGAGCAGGCAGTTGTTGGACTGGCTTCTCGTGGCCACATCGACGAGGGAAACCTCCTCGCCCGTGCCCTCGCGCACCACGCGTCCATCCTCGAAGGCGAGCTCGCCCGCCGCGCACCCGAGCACCTCGGCGGCAAGGGCGACGAGACGCTCCTTCAAAAGCTTGCACGCCTTCTCCACGGCCATGCCGGTGACATACGTGGTGGATGACGCGTACGACCCGGAATCGTAGGGCGAGGCGTCGGTGTCCGCGCCGAGTACCGAGACGTCGTCGACCGAGCAGTCCATGTGCTCGGCGACCATCTGCGCCAGGATGGTGTCGCAGCCCGTGCCCATGTCCGCCGCGCCGATGACGAGCATGTATGTCCCATCATCGTTGAGCCGCACGGTGACCGACCCCACGTCGATGCCGGAAATGCCCGAGCCCTGCATGGACATGCCCACGCCCGCGGCGCGGACCTTGCCGTTGCCCATGTCGCGCACGGGGTACTTCGCCTCCCAGTCGAACATGTCGCGGCAGTGCGCGAGGCAGCGGTCGAGCGCGCAGGCGTTGGCGACCTCGCCGAAGTACGCGGGCATGGGCATGCCCTCGCGCACCATGTTCCGCTCACGCAGCGCCACCGGATCGATCCCCAGCTTTTCGGCCAGCTCGTTGACCGTGGTTTCCACGGCGAACTGCCCCTGCGTGGCGCCGAACCCGCGGTAGGCGCCCGACGGCTGCATGTTCGTGTACACCACTTCCGCGTCGAACTTGAACGCCTCGAGCGAGCCGGTGTACAGGGGAATCGACTTGTGCCCGGTAAGCCCCACTGTGGCCCAGCCGTGTTCGCCGTACGCGCCCGAGTTCGACAGCGTGGTCACGCCGAGCGCACGGACGCGGCCGTCGGCGTTCGCGCCCAGGCGCACCGTGATTTGCATCTCGTGGCGCGGGGAACCGCAGGTCTGCGCCTCCTTGCGCGAGAACACGCACATGGCCGGCCGGCCCGTCTTCATGGTGACGAACGCGGGGTACACTTCCGAGACCGCCGTCTGCTTCGCGCCGAACCCGCCGCCGATGCGCGGCTTCTCGACGCGGATGCGGCTCTTCGGGATGCCGAGCGCGTGCGACAGGATGCGCCGCACATGGAAGACGATCTGCGTGGACGAGACCACGTGCAGGCGCCCGTACGCGTCCATCTCGGTGAACGTGCGGAACGTTTCCATCATGGCCTGGTTGAACGCCTTGGTGTGGTACGTGCGCTCGAGCACGATGTCGCAGTCGGCGAGCACCGCTTCGATGTCGCCGCCCGCGTCAGCGGTGGTGCCGACGATGTTGCGCGTGTTGTCGCCGCCCAAATCGCAGAGCATCTTCCAGTCGTCTTCGGGGTGGACGAGCACGGGGTTGTCCTTCGCCGTGCGGAAGTCGAGCACAGGCTCGAGCACGTCGTAGTCCACCTTGATGCGCGAAAGGGCCAAATCGGCCGCCTTCTCGGTTTCCGCGGCCACGATCGCCACCACGTCGCCGACGAAGCGCACGTGGCGATCGATGATGAGGCGGTCGTAGGGGCTCGTCTCGGGGTAGCTCTGCCCGGCGTTGGAAAAGCGGCTCTGCGGCACGTCCTCCCACGTGTACACGTCCACCACGCCGGCGACCTTCTTCGCCTTCGAGGTGTCGATGCTGTTCACAAGGGCGTTAGCGTGCGGGCTGCGCAGTAGCTTCACCACGAGAGCGCCCTCGGGCACGATGTCGGCGGTGTAGACGGGCTTGCCGAGCAGAAACTGCATCGAGTCCTTCTTGCGAACGGACTTGCCTACGGAATTGTAATCGGGCCTATCCACGTTCAATCTCTTCCGCCTCCTTCGCGTCCCGTGCATCCAAGTACGCGCGGATGCCGCGCAGCTGCCCCGCATACCCTGAAC
>CAKTSW010000424.1 GCA_934613165.1 uncultured Ellagibacter sp. | reverse complement strand
GAGCGCGTCGCTTTGGCCGACTCGTTCACGGCGCTCGACTACATGTTCGGCAAGATGCAGTGGATCTTGGACGGGCTTCAAACCTACCCCGACAAGATGGAGCACAACCTGTGGCGCACCCGCGGCCTCATCTTCTCCTCGAAGGTGCTGCTCGCGCTCGTGCAGACCGGCATCACGCGCGAAGACGCCTACGTCATCGTGCAGCGCAACGCCATGAAGGTATGGGAAGACATCCAGAACGCCGTTTCCGGGCCCACGTACCGCGAGCGCCTGGAAGCCGATCCCGAGGCGAAGCTTTCCAAGGAAACCCTCGACGAGATCTTCGACCCGTGGGATTTCCTCACGCGCAAAGACGCCGTCTTCGAGCGTCTGGAGAAGCTGGAATTCTAACCTGACCTGTGCAAAAAGAAGAGCCTTGGAACCCCCGTTCGACGGGTGGTTCCAAGGCTCTTTCGCGTTTAAGGGCGTTTCCTAAAGGCCTACTGGACCGGCTGCCACACGCGCACGTTGCAATACTGCTGCGTGTCGCCGGCGATGGAAGTGTAGTTGATGTTCGAGTACGTGACGAGCCGGTCGACCGATCCCGTCGAGGCAAGATAGTCGCCGAAACTCGGGGCGCCGCTTTTCACCTCGAGCATGAAGTACTGCTTGCTCGAAGGGTCGAACCCGCACACGTTGTACGAATCCTTCAGGACGATCCACTTCCCGCACCACGCGGGGGGCGCGGTGGGCGTGACCGCGTGGCGGAACCATGGGACGTTGCTGTACGCCGGGTTGCCCAAATCGCTTGCAACGGGCTCGGTTTCGCTCGTCGGTATATAGGTTCCTAAGTTAGCGATGCCGTCGCCGTAGTTGTAGATGGCCTCGAAGGAGAACAAAAGCCCCGTGTCCCCGCACCCGGCTTCCAAAGGCTTCATCGACGAGGGCAGAACGATCGAGTCGACGGTGCCTCCCGTCTGCGCGTCGATGCGCACGATGGCGTAGCGCGTTCCGGAAGAGGCGGTGCGCGGCGTGATGACCACCGAATCGCCCGCCGAATAGGGCGCCGTGCACATGCGCCCGTTCGAGGTGTAGACGTCTTCGGCGTCGGTGGCCCCGAACCGCACGCGCGCAAGGCGCGACGGCTGCGAGCTCTTCGAGCCGTTCTTGTTGGGGAGTACCTGCCAAAACGCGTAACTTCCCGCCGCAGCGATCGTCGGCGTCTCGAAGTCGGACGACCCTTCCTCGGCAAGCGCCGGCGTGCCCGCTTCTCCGTTCGAAAGCGCGGCGCTGTAGATGCGCCAGGTGCCGTTAAGGATGTTCGCCTCGGTCCAGACAAGGCCCTTCTCGCAGGCGCGCACGTCGTAGACCTCGAAGCCCTCGTCCTGCCCGACTGCCTGGGAAACGACCGTCGTCTTCGTGCCGTTCGAAAGCGCAAGCAGCGTGATCTTCGTCAGGGGCTTCGACCCCTCGGTCGGAACGAGGCACGCGGCGTACGTGCTGTCGCTTGCCCAGACAAGCGTGCCGTAGGGAAGCTCGTAGCTGCCCGAAAGGCCCATCACCGTGCTCGAGTCCTCGATCTCGGTGAAGTCGCCGGGCGTTGCGGCGGAAGCGCTCGTCACGGCGTTTTTCGAAACCGCGAGCACGTTGAATGCGGGCTCGTCCTTCTTGGAAAGGGCGCCTGATCCCACCCCGACGCCGACGCCCGCGGCGGCGAGCACCCCGACGCCGACGGCTCCGTAGAGGAAATGCCTGCGGGTAAGCAGAATCTCGCCTTTTCCCGAAGCGGGAGCCTGCGCGGCCGCGGGCGTCTTCGCATGCGTTGCCTGCCGTGCGTGCACCTGGGCTTTCGGCCTGGTGGAAGCGTGGCGACGCGTCGGCGCGGTGCGCTTTTGCGGGTTCATTTTTCCAGGTATGGGGCGTTTCGTTGGCATGGTGTTTATTGTGTCATTTCCCCCTGAAAGGGAAGCTCCGTCGAGGCCAAACGCTACAATAAACTCAAAGACGATGCTCGCAATCCAGC
>CAKTSW010000423.1 GCA_934613165.1 uncultured Ellagibacter sp. | reverse complement strand
GCATGAGGAGTTCCCGCTTTCCCTCTCGCCCGACGACGAGAAGCACTTTCGCGTGCTCAGGCTCGCACCCGGCGAGCACATCGCTGTCGTCGACGCCGCGAGCGACTACTTCGAATGCGAGATCCGCGGTTTCGACGGCGCAACCCCGATCGTGGCGATATCCCAGCACCTCGGCGCGCCCGAGGCGCGTGCGCGCGTCACGCTCGTCCAGGGCATGGCGAAGGGCGAGAAGATGGACGCCGTCATCCGCCACGCGACCGAGCTCGGCACCTCGGCGTTCCGACCGCTTCTCTGCGAGCGGTCGATCGTGAAGCTCGACGCGAAGAAGACGGCGACCCGCATGAAGCGGTGGGACGCGATCGCGAAGAGCGCCGCGATGCAGTCGGGCCAGCCCCGCATCCCGCGCGTGTTCGAGCCTGCGCGCGTCGACGCGACGTGCGCGGAGCTCGCGGACGCGACGGCGGTGCTCGTGTGCTGGGAGGAAGCGCCCGAGACGGCATGCCTCGCCACCGCGCTTCAGCGCGCGCTCGCGGAAACGGGCTGCGACGCCTCGTGCGCCGACGTCGCCGTCGTGGTCGGCCCGGAAGGCGGGCTTTCCGCGCGCGAGGTCGACGCCCTTCTGGCTTGCAACCCGCGAAGCGCGCTCGTGAGCCTGGGGGCCTCCATCCTTCGCACCGAGACGGCGGGCATCGTGGCGCCGGCGCTTGCGCTCTACGAGCTCGGCGGGTTGGGGAGGCGCGCATGAAGTACGCTATCGTGAACCTCGGATGCAAGGTGAACCGCGTCGAGTCGGATTCGTTCTCGGCCGCGCTTTCGGCCCGCGGCTGCATCGAGGCACCCGAGTCGGACGCCGAGCTCATCGTCGTGAACACCTGCACCGTTACCGGGGAAGCCGAGAAGAAGACGCGCAAGGCCGTGCGCCACGCGCTGCGCGCGAGCGAGAAGGCGACCGTCGTGGTGACCGGCTGCGCGGCTGCGATCGACGCCGAGGTCTTCACCCAGATGAGCGACCGCATCCGCGTCATGGGCAAGGCAGCTCTCGCCTCCGCGATCGACGCGGGCGCGTTCGGCGACGCCGAGGTCGCGCATGGCAAGGCGCTTCCCGTCGGCGAGGGCTTCCGAACGCGCGTCGGCGTGAAGGTGCAGGACGGGTGCAACAACGCGTGCACCTACTGCATCGTGCACGTCGCCCGCGGGCGCGCGGCGAGCGTCGACGCCGACAAGGTGGTCGCCACCTGCAAAGATCTCGCAGCCGCAGGCGTGGGGGAGATTGTCCTCACGGGAATCAACCTCGGGTCGTACTGCTGGGGCGACCGCCGAAGCAAGGACGCCGTGCACCTTGCCGACCTGCTGAGACGCCTCCTTGCCGAAACCGAGCAACCGATGTGCGGGCGCGCGCGCCCCACCCGTTTCCGTATCTCGTCGATCGAGCCCCGCGACGTCGACGAGATGCTCATCGACGTGCTGGCAACGTCCACAGGTCGCGTCTGCCGCCATCTGCATCTTCCACTGCAGGCGGGCTCGACCAAGGTACTGCGGGAAATGCACCGCCCCTACACCGCCGAGCACTTCGCGGCGCTCGTCGAGAAGCTCTACGAGCGTGTCCCGGAATTGTCCCTTTCCACCGACATCATCTGCGGGTTCCCGGGAGAAACCGAAGATGAGTTCGCGGAAACGCTCGCCCTTGCGCGCGCGTGCCGCTTCTCGAAGATCCACGTGTTCCCCTACTCGCTGCGAACGGGAACGCCCGCCGCGGCGCGAGCCGACCAGGTGCCCCCCGAGGTGAAGGCCGAGCGGGCCGTGCGCCTGAGGAGCCTCGCCGACGAGCTGCGCGCAGCCGAGTTCGCGCGCCGCGCCGGCACGCGAGAGCTCGCCGTGGTGGAAGGGGAGAACGTCGCCCTCACCGAAAGCTACTTCGAGGTGCCCGCACCCGCGGGCGCCTGCGTAGGCGACGTGGTCGAAGTCGTCCTGTGACGCGAAGCGCCACGTCGACCCACCTTGAAC
>CAKTSW010000422.1 GCA_934613165.1 uncultured Ellagibacter sp. | reverse complement strand
GGTATAATTATGTTCTGGAAAACTATGCATAGAGAGGATATGATTACGTGGCTGACAAAGTTGAGAGCATTAAGAACATCGCTGAATCCACTCTGTCCAATCCGGAACTTCTTTCCAAAATCGCCAATGCTTTAAAGGAAGGCACGCGTCGTTCTCGTCAGCACGCGGCTCAGGTTCTGTCTGCCGTTGCGGCTTTGGATGCGCAGAAGGTAGCGCCCTATGGTGAGATTCTCGTAGACAGCCTTTCTCGGCCCGAGGCTCAGACTCGCTGGGAATGCCTCGATGCGTTGACGAAGCTTGTCGATGTTGATCTCGATTTGTGCGCTCGTGCAATCGACGGCGCTGAAACGGCGCTTTTCGATGAGGAGAGCGGTCCTTTGCACCTTGCCGCGATGCGCTTTCTCTGCAAGTTCGGCGCTTCGTCTGAGGAGAACTCCGAGAAAGCGTGGCCGCTCATCGATGAGGCTATCCAGTGCTGGCATGGCGACCTTGAGTTCCAGGACATGCTGAATGCGCTGATCGAGTTCTCGGAGGGAACGCTTTCCGGGTCGGTGAAAAACGAGTTCGCGGACCGCATGCGTTTCGATTCCACGAACGGCCGCGGCGCGCTGAAACGCAAGGCTGCCTTGATCGTCGAGAACCTTTCGTAGCGTATCGCCGCACGGCGCCTGACGCGAAACCGGCCTTTAACGCGATCGTCGTAACATGTGCGCGTACCCCTGTATTCCAATAGCTAGTGCGAGGAGAAAAGATGGCACGACATACGGTAACCCTCATTCCCGGCGACGGCATCGGCCCCGAGACTTCCGCTGCCATGCAGCGTGTCGTCGAGGCGAGCGGTGCTGAAATCGATTGGGAGATCGCCGAAGCTGGCGCTCACTGCCTTGAGACCGAGGGCACCCCGCTTCCGGATTCGACGATCGAAGCGGTGAAGAAGAACAAGGTCGCCATCAAAGGGCCCATCACCACGCCCGTTGGCACCGGTTTCCGCAGCGTGAACGTCGCGCTGCGCAAGACGCTCGGGCTGTATGTCTGCCTTCGCCCCGTCGTGTCGCTTCCGGGCGCTGGCGGCCGTTACGACAACGTCGACCTCGTCATCGTGCGCGAGAATTCCGAGGATCTGTACGCGGGCGTGGAGTTCGAGGAAGGCAGCGAGGGCGCTCGTAAGCTGATCGATCTGTGCGCTTCCGAGGGCGCCGGAGCCATCCGCCCTGATTCCGGTATCTCCGTTAAGCCCATTTCGATCACGGGGTCCGAGAACATCGTGCGTTACGCTTTCGAATACGCGCTCAAGCACGGCCGCAAGAAAGTCACCGCTGCTCATAAGGCGAATATCATGAAGTACTCCGACGGTCTGTTCCTGCGCGTCGCGCGCGAGGTCGCCAAGGAGTACGAGGGTCGCGTCGCGTTCGACGATCGCATCATCGACGCCTTCTGCATGAACATGGTGACGGATCCCTCGCAGTTCGACGTCGTCGTGTTCCCCAACCTTTACGGGGACATCGCGAGCGATCTTGCGGCCGGTCTCGTCGGCGGGCTCGGCATCGCCCCTGGTGCGAACATCGGCAAGAACTACGCTGTGTTCGAGGCCGTTCATGGGTCGGCGCCCGATATCGCAGGGCAGGACAAAGCCAACCCAACGGCCGAGATCCTCTCTGCTGCGATGATGCTCGATCACCTGGGAGAACTCGAGACGGCTGCACGCATTCGCAAGGCCGTGGCCGACGTGTACGCCGACGGATCGTGCTTGACGGGCGACATCCGCAAGCTGACCGGCTCCGACAAGCCCGCGGCGAGCTGCACCGAGTTCACGAACGCTCTGATCGAGGCGCTTGGCTAAGATCGGTTTTCCTTGCGCGTGGAGTTATAGCGCGCTTTGCTTATCGATAGGTTCCGTATGACTTTCTGAACGTAAGCGGACGGTAACGGAAACGCCTGGTTTCGCGAGAGACCGGGCGTTTTCGTGTATAGTGGGGAAAATCCGAACACAAGGAGGGATTCGTTTGAAGCAATCATCG
>CAKTSW010000421.1 GCA_934613165.1 uncultured Ellagibacter sp. | reverse complement strand
ACATCATGGAGTCGCCGTCCACGTCGTCGCGCGCGTAGCCGATGCCCTGGTTGGAGTCCGCGTCGACGAGGTCGTCGACGCGCGCATCGGCGTCTTCGAGCGCGCGGACCATGTCCTTCTCCACGTCGGTGCGCTCGGCGACCGAGAGGCTGCGGTCGCCGAAGGTGAACGAGTAGGTGTACGTGGGCGCGCCGCCGGCGCCTTCGAGCGCGGTGAAGCCGGCGTCCGAGACCTCGGCCACGCCGTAGGTGATGGTGTTCACCGTGAAGTCGGAGTTGTTGAGGAAGAGCGCTTGGCTGTCGGGCTGGGTCATGATGCCGCAGACGGTATAGGTGCGCCCGCTAAGCTCGACTTCGTCGCCTATGGCAAGGTCGTTGTTCGTCGCGAAGACGCGGTCGATCGCCACCTCGTCGTCTGCGCGGGGCGCCTCTCCCTCGCAGTAGGACGCGATGTCCACCTCGGTGCGGTGCGCATAGGTGCGCAGCGTCCGTTTGGTGCCGTCGTCGCCTGTAGGTTTCTCCATGGCGGCGTCGATGGAGAAGTTCTCGTAGAAGGTGACGCCGCCGACGTCCTGCGCGGCGTCTTCGGCGGCCTTGAGCTGCTCGTCGGTCGCCTCGAACGCCGTCATCACGCGGCCGTCTTCGATCGTGTACTCGTCGCGCATGTCGTCGATGAGGTTTCCGATGGAGTGCGCGGCGAGCAGGAAGCCCGACGTGAGGGCGATGGCCCCGCACATGAGCAGGAAGATTCCCAGGTATTTCCCGATGTTGTTGCGCAGCTCGCGAGGGAGCCGCTTGGCGAGAGGGGTCATCGTGCGCCTACCAATCGAGCTCGGAGGCGGGCACGGGCGACTCGTTGACCTCGTCTTCAGCCAGGACGCCGTCGTGCAGGCGCAGCACGCGGTCGGCCATGCGGGCGATGGCGGCGTTGTGCGTCACGATCACGAGGGTGCACCCGTAGTCGCGGTTGACCCTTTCCATGAGCTCGAGCACCTCTTTGGACGTCTTGTAGTCAAGCGCGCCCGTCGGCTCGTCGCACAGGATGAGCCCCGGGTTCTTCACGAGCGCGCGCCCGATGGCGCAGCGTTGCTGCTGGCCGCCCGAAACCTGGCGGGGGAACTTCGCGCGCTGCTCCCACAAGCCAAGCGAGCGCAAAAGGTCGTCGATGGGCAGGGGGTTGCTCGACAAGTGGGCCGTGACCTCGATGTTCTCGCGGATCGTGAGGTCGGGTACGAGGTTGTAGAACTGGAAGACGAAGCCGAGCTCGCGGCGGCGGTACTCGCCGAGGCCCTTGCTCGAAAGCGAGGTGAGCTCGACGCCGCCCACGCGGATGCTGCCGGAATCGGCCGGTTCGAGCCCGCCGACGAGGTTCAGGAACGTCGACTTCCCCGACCCGGAAGGGCCGAGGAGGACGCAGATGCTGCCGGCGTCGATGCTCGTCGAGACGTTTCTGAGCACGGTCGTTTCGGCATCGCCTTCGCCGTAATGTTTGCAAAGGTCGGAGACGACGAGGTAGGGGGAGGTCGTATCGGGCACGCCTGGCTCCTTTCGCATAGTAAGTTAGCTATGGTTTCGGTTAGTTAGGACTAACTTATAGCACGTGCCGCTCCTTTTCGCAATAAAGACGGTGGGGGATTTAATGGGCCCCGATCGCCGTATTTTGCGGGTTTCTCGGGTATCATTACGAACTTGCAACCAGATACAAGTAAGAAGGGGATCCTATGGCATCAACGACGGCTCATGGCCGCTCTTCCTGGTCGGGGAAGTGGGCTTTCATCCTTGCCGCTGCGGCGTCTGCCGTCGGTTTGGGGAACATGTGGCGTTTCCCGTACCTTGCGGCGAAGTACGGCGGCGGCATGTTCCTCATCACGTACCTCGTGCTTGTGTTCACGTTCGGCGTGTCGCTTCTGTTGCTCGAAACGGCCATCGGCCGCAAGACCGGCCTTTCCGCCATCGGCGCGTTCCGCCATTTCGGGAAGAAGTTCATGTTCATCGGCGTGCTCGCGTCGGTGGTGCCGTTCATCAT
>CAKTSW010000420.1 GCA_934613165.1 uncultured Ellagibacter sp. | reverse complement strand
CTGGATGGCCTCGTTGGGCAGCGAGTTCACGCCCCAGGTGTTCACGGGCGTCATCGTGAACTGGATGCCCACGGCGATGATCGCGTAGAAAACCGACACGACCACGATATGCGAATCGGCGCGCAGCGAGACGAGGCCCGCGACCCCCGCGACGATCACGACCGCGCCCAGGAGCACGGGCCGGCGCACGCCGTGCTTGTCGAACAGGCGCCCGGCGAGAAGCCCGGTGAACGCGCCGATGAGCGCGCCCGGCAGAAGCGTCATGCCGCTTACCGTGGCGCTTTCCCCGAGCACGCCCTGGATGTAGAGCGGCATGATGGTCTCCATGCCGATGAGCGCCGCCTGGAACAGGGCGACGATGATGACGACCGTGCGGTACTGCGGGGTCTTCAGGATATCGATGCGCAGCATGGGCTCCTCAAGATGGAGCTGGCGGTACGCGTACAGGCCGATGACGACGATGCCGACCACGACAAGGGCGCAGGTCGAGGCGATGTTCTCGCTCGAGCTGAACGACGAGAGCCCGTAAAGCAGGCTGACGAGGCCAACGGTCGACAACACCACGGAGGGCGCGTCGAAGCGCGTGCGCCTGAACTCCCCGAAGGGGGCGAGCTCCTTCACCGCGAGCAGCAGGATGACGACGACGAGCACGGTGACGGTGCCGAAGATGGCACGCCAGCCCAACGCGTCGACCAGCACGCCCGACAGCGAAGGGCCGATGGTGGGCGCGAACCCGATGATGAGCCCGACGATGCCCATGGCCGACCCGCGGCGCTCGCGCGGGATGATGAGCAGCACGATGCTGAAGACCATCGGCATGACGAACCCGGTGGCCGACGCCTGCATGATGCGCCCGGCGAGCAGCAGCGGGAACGCCGGCGAGATCGCGGCGACAAAGCTGCCGCAGCTGAATATCGCGAGCCCGCAGATGAACAGCCGGCGCGTCGAGAAGCGCCCCATCAGGTAGGCGGCGAGCGGGATGACGACCGCCTCGGTGAGGGCGTATCCCGAGGTCAGCCACTGAACGGTGGTGGAGCTGACGCCCAGATCTGCCATAATGGTGGGGAGCGCCGGCGTGAGCAGCGTGGCGTTCAGCACGGTCAGAAACGCACCCGACAAGAGCACGGCCATCATCCTGAACTGGCTTTTCGAAATTCCTAGACCCATGGAGCCTCCTATGCGGCGGCCTGGCGCGACGCGAGGGCGTGCCCGCGTCGCGCAGGTCGCAATTGACAATAATCAAACGACAAATATCAATCGTCAGTATAGCGGCATACTATTGACATTTGTCAACTGCAATCGCAAAATGGACGGAAACGGCGGTCGGCGGCGCGTTATGCGCCTTGGGTAAGGCGAATCACATGATCGAGAAAAAAAGCACGAAGGCGCAAGATCGGCTTGCGCCCGAGGAAATCGTGCTCGACGCCATGGGGGCGTACGAGGCGCTCGCCAAGCACGTCCTCATGAAAAGCCGCACCGAGGGCATGACGAAGACGCAGACCGACATCGTTATGCGCCTGGCGTTTTGCGGTGAGTGCGGCATGTCGAGCCTCGCCAACGAGCTTGCCGTCTCGAAGGAGCACATTACGCGCGCCATCAACGCGCTCGTCGAGCTCGGGCTGGTGGAAAAACACCGCAGCGCCGAGAACTTCCGCATGGTGAAGGCCTCGCTCACGCCGCGCGGCCTTGAGCTTTCGCGCTCGATCCGCGCAGCGTCGATCGAGCGCTTGAAGGAGCGGCTTTCGGCTGCATCGCCAAAGGATCGCGCGGCTTTGCTTGAAGCCTCCGAACGGGCGACGGACGTCATCCGCAGCATTCTGCGGCCGTAAGGGGGCCTCCCGCCAAAGGAAGGCGCCCGGCGCCCTTCGGCGCGCACGTTTCCTAAAGCCTCGCAACCGCAGCCGGGCCCTTGCTTGTGGTTTTTACGCACGTCAAGTGCCCTTCGGTGGCGCATGGGGGGCATTACTACTAAAATCTACTCCGTCTCAGTACATCACGATTCGAACGGAGCAAACTGTGACAGACGTTCA
>CAKTSW010000419.1 GCA_934613165.1 uncultured Ellagibacter sp. | reverse complement strand
CCCCAACCGATATAGATATCGTGCTTCTTCGCCATTTCGATGAAATGTTTCGTGCTGTCGCCCTCGGGCACAAGCTCAGCGACTTCATGCTGATATTTCGCGTCATCGGGGCTGAAAGTGAACATTGGGTTTACCGGCAAACCTCCGAGCGCGAGCTCGGGAAAAAGAATGAGATCAGCGTGCTGAACAGCCGCTTTCTCGATATACCCATCCATTTTCGCACGGTTCGCCGCCTTGTCGTTGACAAGGTCCATTGCAACGCTGGCAAGTACCGCCATGATGCCCTCCTTGTAGATATATCTCCCCTATAAATGTGATGATTATCGAATTTGCGCGCACTCACATTCGATAAGCGAACTATATTGCCCTACAATGATGAAGACAAGTTGAAAGTAAGGCTGCTCAAAAACTGAGTGAGTGGCCTATGTCACGCATAAGGCCTGATCACATGGTACGTCTTAGCGCTGGAGAAAAGAAAAAACGCCTCATCATCGGTGTTTGCAAAAAGCTGTTCTATCGCAATGGCTACGTTGGCACGACCTATGACGACATCTGTCGGGAGGCCGATATTCCTCCCGGAACGATCACATACCACTTCGGAGGGAAATCGGGCATCGCCACCGCAATCGAAGTCGAATACGAAGCGCAGAACAAACAGTACATCGAGAAGATGTGCGGCGACGCTTTCTCGAAAACGCAGCTTGCCGTTATCGAGAACTACCATATGTGGAAGCGCATCTACGAAGACGACAATATTCGGCGTTTCCTTTACGAGATCACAGGTGAACGCATTCCGTCGAAATCGGTGCACGACGTTGTGGAATACTACTACCGTTGCGTGATGGACGATCAGGGTATTACGGGCATCGAGCAGAATGAACTCGACCTCATCGTCGCAGCTCAACTGGGATTATCGGATGCACTTACCGGTCGGGTATCGGTCGGGATGGACCAATACTCCTACGAAGAGGTTGCCCACTTCGCAACACGGTTCTTCCTTCGCCAAATCGGCATGACCGACGAGAAAATCGAAGCCTGCATCGCAGACGGCAAAGCCATCTTCGACCGTCTGCCCATCGACAACCGCTACTACGTCGACTTCCAATACGACGAGCGGTATGTGACGAAGTTGCCTGGGGCGTAAGGGGTCGCGAAGCGTTTGCGGGCGAGCCGCGCACCTCATCAAGAAAAACCGGGCGTTTTCTCAGGCTTGAGCAGCTTTCTTACATAAGCCGTCAACCGGAAAATCCCATATCGGCGCCAAGCGCACCGAACGGAAGCTACGCAGTCGGCGTCAGGCCATTCTTTCCCTGCGCTGCAGAAACCCCTTATCGATCCGCTCGCCTATTTCCTCAGCGTGGCCGAAACCCTGATTGCAAATAGCTTCAACAGCAGCTTGGAGGGCAGCAGGGAACGATTCAATCGTCTCGTCGAGCTCCCTGAAGCCGCGCCTCACCCCCACGCCGCAAGCCTTAGCCGTTGCCGCAACCTCGTCTCGGGTAACCTGATCCACGCGACGAGAGCCGCCAAACGACACGCCCATCTCCCTATCCACTTCCGGGTATACGGTAGTGCACGTTACATCGTAAAGCGGGGAAAGACTTTTTCGCGACCAATCGTCGCTCCAAAGCATCGAGTGATTCTTCAGGTGGTTGTCGGCGTTTCCAATAGCCCAGTCGAACAGCAGCCTCGAAAACAGCATCGCCCTGTCTCCAAAAGGATTGATGCTCTCTTCGGTTATCAGCTTGGCGCAATTGTTGGCGTAGTTTCCGTCAGTCGGCTCGTATTTGTCGTTGAATCTCGGCAACGCCTGGAAAAAATCCTCCTGATGAAGCCGATGAAGATAGCCGCCGCCCGTATCGACTCGATCGAATCTTTTCACAGCAAGCAGCGGGTCGTACCCCTCGATGGGAATAAGACTGCATTTTGCCGCTTCGAAGCCAAGATTCTCAGCCGTCGTCATGCAAACGGCCTCGTTGACCGTTTGCAACGGAAAGCTCCCATCGCACGCTTTCACGATATGGCTAGACGG
>CAKTSW010000418.1 GCA_934613165.1 uncultured Ellagibacter sp. | reverse complement strand
TCCGCATCGCCACCGAAGCCGGCGCGTAGGCGGCGGGCATCCATGTTCAACAAGGTCCTCATCGCAAACCGTGGCGAAATCGCCGTGCGCATCATCCGCGCGTGCCGCGCCATGGGAATAAAGACGGTCGCGGTGTATTCCACCGCCGACCGCCAATCGCTGCACACCTACCTCGCCGACGAGGCCGTCTGCATCGGCCCTGCCCAGGCGCGCGATTCCTACCTCAACATCCCCGCCATCATCACGGCGGCGAAGGGCACGGGCGCCGACGCCATCCACCCCGGATACGGCTTTCTTTCCGAGAACTCCACCTTCGCGAAGATGTGCCGCGACAACGGCATCGCGTTCATCGGCCCCACCCCCGAGGTCATCGATCGCATGGGCAACAAAAGCCAGGCTCGCCGCACCATGATGGACGCGGGCGTGCCGGTCGTCCCTGGGACGAAAAAGGGACTGCACGACATGGGCGAGGCGCTTGAGCAGGCGCGCAAGATCGGCTGGCCCATCATGATCAAGGCATCCTCGGGCGGCGGCGGCAAGGGCATGCGCGTGTCGGAAAGCGAAGACGACTTCGCCGACATGTTCAACATCGCGCAGCGCGAAAGCGTGAACGCCTTCGGCGACAACACCATGTACCTGGAGCGCGCCGTGCAGAACCCTCGCCACGTGGAGGTGCAGATCATCGCCGACACCTGCGGAAACGTGGTGGCCCTAGGCGAGCGCGACTGCTCGGTGCAGCGCAACCACCAGAAGATGATCGAGGAAAGCCCCTCCCCCGTGCTCGACGCCGACCTGCGCGAGCGCATGATGGAAGACGCTGTGAAGGCGGCGCGCGCCGTGGGCTACACCACGGCGGGCACCATCGAGTTTTTGCTCGACTCCGATCGCAACTACTACTTCATGGAGATGAACACGCGCATCCAGGTCGAGCACTGCGTCACCGAGATGGTCACGCACACCGACCTCGTGGGCGAGATGATCCGCGTGGCGTCGGGCGAGCCGCTGTCGTTTACCCAGGAAGACATCCAGCTGCACGGGCACGCCATCGAATGCCGCATCAACGCGGAGATGCCGGAGCGAAACTTCATGCCCTCGCCCGGCGTCATCACGCAGATGCACCTGCCCGGCGGCAACGGCGTGCGCGTCGACACCGCGGCCTACGACGGTTTCGAGATCACGCCGTACTACGACTCGATGATCGCGAAGGTCATCGTGTTGGGGCGCAACCGCACCGAGGCGATCGCCAAGATGCGCACCGCCCTCGAGGAGATGGTCATCGTGGGCGTTTCGACCAACCTCGACTTCCAGTACTCCATCTTGGAGAACGAAACGTTCTGCCAGGGCCTCGCGGACACCGGGTTCATCGAGAAGTTCCTCGCAGGAGAAGTATAGGGAACGCGCGGGGCGGCATGGGGTTGTTTCCCCTGGCCGCCCCGCCGTCTTCTTTGCAACCACGCAACCATACCTGAAGCGGCGCGCGGGCACCCCCGACGCCGCCCGCAAGAGAGAGGAAGCACCATGGGAATCAGCATGCCGGCGCCGAAGAAACCCGAAAGCGTTGCGGACGCCGTGTGGGCGCAGATGCTTTCCGCCACGCCGCGCGAGGCGCGCCATCTTATCCGTCAGGGCGACTTCACCGCCCCCACGAGCGGGCTGTGCCCCGGTTACGCGCAGGCGAACCTCATCGTACTGCCGAAGGAACAGGCCTACGACTTCCTCCTGTTCGCCCAGCGCAACCCCAAGCCCTGCCCGCTTCTCGAAGTGACCGAGACCGGCGCCCGCGAAACCACCATCTGCGCCACCGACTGCGACATCGCCACCGACTTCCCGCGCTACCGCATTTACGAATACGGCAAGCTCGTCGACGAGGTCACCGACGTGTCGTCGTACTGGCGCGACGACTTCGTGTCGTTCGTCATCGGGTGCTCGTTCTCGTTCGAAAGCGAGCTCATCGAAGCCGGCATCGAGATGCGCCACAACACCCAGGGCAGAAACGTCTCCATGTACCTGACGAACGTGCCGTGCACGCCGGC
>CAKTSW010000417.1 GCA_934613165.1 uncultured Ellagibacter sp. | reverse complement strand
CCCCCCGTCCCCCCCGTCCCCCCGTCCCCCCCGTCCCCCCGCCCCCCCGTCCCCCCCCGTCCCCCCGTCCCCCCCCCGTCCCCCCGTCCCCCCCGTCCCTCGACTTCTCTTTCTAAGCGTCTTTTTCCCTTGAGAACCCTGTATATCAAACAGATTTCCAATATGGATTCTAAATTCTATAACACCAGGTCATAGCCTTAAAATTGTCAGGAAAAAAGGGTTGCGGCCGTGGTATCGTGCCGCTTATGGCAATCTTCTTCGACGGCATATCGGCGCTTGAGTGCTACCGCGGAATCGGCTCCGCGGTAGCAAAGCTCGGTTCGGCTAAACGCTATGCGCGGGAATTCGAGGGGAGTTCCCCGCATGCGGAGGAACTTGCGCGCATTGCGGAGGGCCTCCCGCAGAGCGGTCCCGTTCGCCTTGTCGTCGCTTCGCCTTCAAAGCGCTGTCGCGTTCGAAACGTAAGTTGTCGAGCGTTCGCCTCGCCCGTGCCGAAAGCCGCGTTCGTCCGCTTGACGGAAGGCGTTTACGCATGCTCGCCGGCGTTCGCATTTGTTCGCTCTGCACTCGAAGTCGAGCTCGTCGACTTGGTGAAGCTAGGGTTCGAAATTACCGGGTCATATCGCCTTGCCCCGACAAGCGAACAAGGGTTCCTCTCGGCTTCGCCACTCGCGACGTGCCGGCAACTGGACGCCTTTTCCTCGCAAAGCCGGCTTCCCGGCGCGCGAAAGGCAGCGAATGCGTTGAAGTTCGTGATTCCGGGGTCGGCGTCCCCGATGGAAACGGCGCTTTCCATGATGCTGACGATGCCGAATGCGAAAGGGGGATATGGGTTGCCATCTCCCCAGCTCAACGCTGCGGTGGATGTTTCGAGGGCGGATTGGCGCGTCGCGTTCGGCCGGCAATTCCGATGCGATTTGTTGTGGCTCGAAGCCGGTTTCGCCGTCGAATACGATAGCGACATGTTCCATGCCTCATCGGCAAAAATCGCGCAAGATGCAAAACGGCGCAATGCGCTCTCCTCTTTGGGAATCACCGTTCTCACGGTTACGAGGGCACAGTTTTCCAGCATCCATGGGCTTGATCAGGTCGCATCGCAGGTTGCAAGGGGAATCGGCGCGCGCGTGCGGATGGAGCGCGTGAATCGCGCCGCCCAGCGCAAGCTTCTCGCGTGCGTGCTCGGCTGATGCGATCGAAGAGCTTCGCTTGTTGAGGCGGCCCACTTCCCATCGAGGGGTCCGGTTTCCGGCTAGAACGGCCTGGCATTTCGCGTGCTTTTCGAGCTCCGTGGACAAAACGAGGCGAAATGCGAGGAGCGGTTCGCATGAAGCGTGCGAGCGAGAAAGCTGACCCGGGGAAACGACGAGCTGAATCTGAATCGCCGGACCGTTGCCCTCAAGATGGCTCGCAAATCGCGTCTTTCTGTCCACGGGAAGGGCTTTTCCGGGAAGATTGTCGATTGGCACCTGCTGCGTGGGGAATCCTGCGGGAAGAATTCGCGATGGGAAATCCGCGACGGGACCGATGCGCGGAGCCGCCCCATAGCGAAGGAGCCGTGGTGCGGGGACTCGCGACGCGGGAAGCGATGGGCTGCTTTCGGTTTGGGGATTGGGCGGGGTTGCGGTATGCTCTTTCCCTGAGAAAAAGGGGCGCTGGTTGCATCCGCGGAGGGGTTGGCACACGTAACCGCTGCGTGGAATGCCCCGCGAAGGGCGAAAGGGGCGAGGCAGGCGGGTCGGTTCGTGAGTCGATTCGCGAGGCGCTCGGCTTCGCCAGCAAGGTGCGACGTGCAATGGAAAGCGCGCTCGCGAGATAAGGCGCGAAGGCGCGTTGGGTAAGGTGCGGCGCAGAACGGGCGCCGCGAGCAAAGGATGAATCGAATGGCATTTCTGCTTGGCTGCGAGAAGGCGCGGGTCGAATTCCCCACGAAGACCGTGTTTGACGAGATATCGCTCGGGCTGGATGAAGGTGACCGCATCGGCGTCGTGGGAAAGAACGGCGACGGGAAGTCGACGTTGCTCTCGCTTCTCGCGGG
>CAKTSW010000416.1 GCA_934613165.1 uncultured Ellagibacter sp. | reverse complement strand
CAGGGCAAGCAGATCAACACCGAGCTGAAGCACCGCGCGAGCGAGGTCGAGTCCTCCATCAGGCGCGACACGCTCGAGGCGCGCATGTCGGTCATGACCCCCGACGAGCGCGTCGAGTTCGCGAACATCGTGCGCGAGATGGCCGACAAGCAAAACGAGCGAGAGGCCGAAGCGGCCGCCGCCAAGGTCGCCGCCGCCGCTGCGACGCCGGCCGAGCCCGAAGCCGAATCCCCGGCCGCTTCCGCAGCTGAGCCCGCGACCGATCCCGTGATCGAGGCCGAAGTCGTGGTCGAGCCTGTGCAGGCGGCTCCGGAAGAGGAACCGAAAGAGTAGCTCCGGGCGGGCGAATCTTTCACATGCCAGACAACACGCTTCTACGCCATTTCTTCGCGCCCGGGGCCGACGCCGACCCCGAGGGCCGCTTCGGGCTCAATCCGAAGGCCCGTCGCCGCCGCATGCGCGAAATCCTTTCCCTTCTTGGGAAGCACAAGGCGGCGAGCGGGTTCACGCCCGAAGAGTTCCGCGCCACGCTCGAGGACTTGGGCCCGAGCTTCGTGAAGATCGGGCAGGCGCTTTCCACGCGTTCGGAAATCCTCCCGAAGGCGTTCTGCGACGAGCTCACCAAGCTGCAGACGGAATGCGATCCTTTGCCGTTCGAGCAGATCATCGCGGCGCTCGACGCGGAATTCGGCGGCAGGCGCGACGAGCTGTTCGAGTCCATCGACCCCCGCCCGCTCGGCAGCGCATCGCTCGCGCAGGTGCACCGCGCGGTCATGCGCAACGGGGACGTGGTCGCCATCAAGATCCAGCGCCCGGGCGTGAAGGCTACGATGGCGCTCGACATCGACATCATGCGCATGCTCGCCCGCCACGCCGTGCGCTACATGAAGGGCGACCAGATGCTCGATCTGTGCGCCGTCGTGGAAGAGATGTGGGCGACGTTCCTGGAGGAAACCGACTTCCGCCGCGAGGCCGAGAACCTCGCCGAGTTCGCCCGGCTGAACGAGGACGTGGCGTTCATCGGCTGCCCGAAGGTGTATTCCGATCTGTGCAGCGAGTACGTGCTTGTCATGGAATACGTCGAGGGCATCCCGATCGGAGACGCGGATCGCCTGGTCGCGGCGGGCTACGACCTCGAGGAAATCGGCTCGAAGATGCTCGACAACTACGCGACGCAGATTCTCGACTTCGGGTTCTTCCACGCCGACCCGCACCCGGGCAACGTCCTTATCCGCGCAGGTCGGATCGTCTACATCGATTTAGGCAACATGGGGCGGCTGTCCCCGCGTGACAGGGCCGGGTTCTCGGCGATCATCGAGGCCGTGGGCCTGAAGAACCCCGGCGCCCTGAAAGACGCGCTCATGCGCTTCGCCGTGCAGAAGGACAACGCCGCAATCGATCACGCGCGTTTCCTCGCCGACCTCGATTTGCTGCTCGAGGACTACGGGTCGTGCGACGTCGCCGACATCGACGTCGGGCAGTTTTTGGCCGACATCATGTCGCTCACGCGCCAGTGCTCGGTGACGCTGCCGTCGTCGATGACCAACGTGTCGCGCGGCATCGTGACGATCGAGGGGACGGTGGCGCCCTACATCCCGAATCAGAACATCGTCGCGATCATCAATTCCCACATCAAGGGCAAGAAAGGCACGCGCGAGGAGCTGGCGGGTGCGCTCGAGGATCTGGCTCGGGCCGTGTACTCGTCGGGGCGCGGCACGCTCGACGCGGCCACGTATTCGGGCGAGGCGCTCAAGATGCTCACGCGCGGCCAGCTGAAGATGAACATGGAGGTGATCGGCAGCGAATCGCCGCTCGCGCATCTGTCGCGCATGATCAACCGCGTCGCGATCGCCATGGTCATCGCGGGCCTGTTCGTGGGGTCGTCCCTCATGGCGGGAACGGCGATGGAGCCGCGTTTCCTCGGGGTTCCGCTGCTGTCGTTCTTCGGCTACTTCGGGTCGCTCGTGCTTTCCATCTGGCTTATCGTAAACATTTGGCGGCGGAAATAACGGGCTTGGGTGGACGGTCTCGGGCGCCTTC
>CAKTSW010000415.1 GCA_934613165.1 uncultured Ellagibacter sp. | reverse complement strand
AAGGAACGATCCGTGACAACCGCATCGGACCCGCAGTCTCCCATCGGCTGCCTTAAGGTGTCCTCAAAATCTTCCCCTGCATCCGTCGCCGGCGCCATCGCCGGCATGATAAAAGACGGGTCGACCGTCGACATCCAAGCCGTCGGAGCAGGGGCGGTCAATCAAGCCGTCAAGGCCATCGCCATCTCACGTGGATTCTTGTCGCCCGTCGGCATCGAAATCGTATGCGCACCGTCTTTTGCCGACATCGTGATCGATGGCGAATACCGAACCGCTATTCGCTTCGCGGTTGAGCCGCGCCACGCGCAGGCCGCAGCACCCATCGATCACGCGACCCTGTCCAGCACCACTTCGGAGAACTGATACCTATGCATTCACCCTTGAACGGGCTCACGTTCTGCGTCCATACCTTCGGATGCCAGATGAACAAACACGATTCCGAGCGCATCGCAGGCATGCTCGAGGCGCTCGGCGCCCTTGCCGTCGAAACGGTCGAGGAGTCCGACATCATCGTCTTCATGACCTGCTGCGTCCGCGAAGCGGCCGACACGCGGCTTTACGGCCAGGTCGCCTCACTCAAAAACGTGGAGATGCGCCCCGACTCGCCGCTCTCGAAGCGCATCGTCGCCGTCGGCGGCTGCATCGGCCAGCGTGACGGCGAAAAGCTCGTCGACGCACTCCCGCACCTCGACGTCGTCTTCGGAACCCACAACCTCGGCTCGCTGCCGCGCCTGCTCGAAGCGGCGATCGAAGGCCAGGGCAAGCAGGTCGAGGTGCTCGACGCGTCCTCGTCATTCCCGACCGAGCTTCCTACCGCGCGCGAGCACGCGTGGGCGGCATGGCTTCCCATCACCATCGGCTGCAACAACTTCTGCTCATACTGTATCGTCCCTTACGTCCGCGGACGCGAGAAGTCGCGCCCGCTTGAGGACATCGTCGCCGAAGCCGAGCGCTACGTCGCCGCCGGCGTGAAGGAAATAACCCTGCTCGGGCAGAACGTCAATTCCTATGGCCGCGATCTGTACGGCAAGCCCCGCTTCGCGGACGTGCTCGACGCCATCGACTCGACGGGAATCGAACGTTTGCGCTTCGCGACGAGCCATCCGAAGGACCTGACCGATGAGGTCATCGCGAAGTTCGGACACGTGCGCTCGCTCATGCCCGCGCTTCACCTTCCCGTGCAGTCCGGCTCCGACGCCGTGCTCGCAGCGATGAACCGCCGCTACACGCGCGAGCACTACCTCGAGCTCGTGAAGAAGCTGCGTGAGGCATGCCCCGACATCGCGCTTTCGACCGACATCATCGTAGGCTTCCCGGGCGAAACCGCCAAGGATTTCGAAGACACCTATCGCCTGGTCGACGAAGTCGGGTATCACCAGGTCTTCACGTTCATCTACTCGAAGCGCGAGGGAACCCCCGCCGCGAAAATCGAGGACCCGACGCCGCACGAGGTCATTCAGGAACGCTTCGACCGCCTGGTCGACCTTGTCCAAAAACACGCCTACGAGTTGAACCAGCCCGAGGTCGGACAGACCGTCAAGGTACTCGTCGAGGGCGGCTCGAAGCGCGATGAGCGCATGATCTCGGGCAAGAGCCCGAAGAACCAGACCGTGCACGCGCTCGCCCCCGAAGGCCGCACGCCGGACGAGATGGCGGGGTCGTTCGTCGACGTGAAGATCACCGAAGCGAAGACGTGGTACCTCACCGGCGACGTCGTGAGCGCCGCAGGCACCGGGAACACCTCCGAGGCGTCCGCGTAGTGGCGACGAGCGTACCCGAAAAACCGCCGACGGCGCCTGTCGTCTGCGTCGTCGGCCCGACCGCCTCGGGGAAAACGGACGTCGCCCAACTTCTCGCACTCGCGTACGACGGCGAGATCGTAAGCGCCGACTCCATGCAGATCTACCGCGGCATGGACATCGGAACAGGGAAGCTACCGAAAGGCCAGCGTCTTGTCCCGCACTACGGGTTCGACCTCGTCGACCCGGGCGAGCCGTATTCCGCGGCGGTCTATCAAACGTATGCTCGCTCATGTTTCGACGACA
>CAKTSW010000414.1 GCA_934613165.1 uncultured Ellagibacter sp. | reverse complement strand
CATTAGACCAAAGCTGATGGAACTGGCCCTGTCAAGAAAAACAGTCGTTGTTGCTACGCACAACGCCAACATTGCGGTCAGAACCTTACCATACCTTTCTATTTACAGAAGGCACATGCAAGGCGATGAATACAGAACGTATTTGGGCAATCCGTTTCTGAATGAGCTGACCAATATTGACGACCAGAACGATCGGATAAGTTGGAGCGAAACAAGCATAACAACACTCGAAGGCGGATTCGAGGCGTTTTACGACAGGCAAAGGATATACGAGGCGGGAAAGCAATGAAACATATAGAGATGACTGTCACCACTAACGAAAAATCCCAAGACGTCTTTAGGCTCAAGACGGAGCCAGAGCATATCGATGTTGTTCTTACCGAAGACAATGGGACAAACGATCTCAAAACCCTTTTCGCACGATTGCTGCAAGAGCTATTTAAGGATGATGTTGAAGTTAAGTTCGTCAGAACTGAGGGATATAAAACCAGAATATACGAAGACGTTTGCAGGGAGTATGTGACCGTCTTGAACCAGGAACTCGTAACGGCTCGAGAGAAGATTCTCGAAGAAAAGCTGCCGGTAGACGACTCAGCACTAGCTCTCGATGAGAGCAAGGAGGGTCCCCGATGAAATACAACCTCGACAAGCTGAAGAAAGTCGATCTGCGCGATGTATGGCCTCATGAGGCACTTGACTTTACCAAGTGGCTCTCCGAGGATCCCAATCTTGCCATGCTGAGCTCGGCGGTAGGCATTGAACTTGAGCTTATAGAAACCGAGTCGTCAGTGGGCTCGTTCAACGTCGACATCTATGCGCAAGAAGCCGGCACCGGACGCAAGGTGATCATCGAGAACCAGCTCGAGGACACCAACCACGACCACCTAGGCAAGGTAATCACTTACGCCGCCGGCAAGGGTGCCGAGGTCGTCGTGTGGGTGGTGGCACGCGCCCGTGACGAGCACCGTCAGGCCATCGAGTGGCTCAACCAGCACACCGATAGCGATTTCGGGTTCTTCCTGGTGGAGATTGAGCTGTGGTCCATCGGCGATTCCTTGCCCGCCCCGCGCTTCAATGTGATTGAGCAGCCGAACGAGTGGACGAAGACCATCAAGCTCAGCGAGGGCCTGTCCGAGACCGAACGCGTCAAGCTGTCGTACTGGACTAAGTACCGCGAGGTAGCCCAGGCGAATCCCGAGTTTTTGAGGGTTTTCAATCCGCAGAAGCCCTCGAAGGATCATTGGACGACGCTGCGCTGCGGCACGTCCGCCTACCATATCGCGCTGCTCATAGACACGCAACACGGCAGAATCGGCATCGAGTTCTACGCGCCCGACGACAAGGAAATCGGCCACAAGGCCATCGACAACACCGATTTGTTTGAAGAACGCCTCGGCCTTGCGGCCACGCCTTTTGACGCCAAGAAAGCCTCGGGGCTTCGCTTCTACAAAGACGGCTGCAATATTAAAAGCAACGAGACCGCCTGGCCGAGATTCATATCCGAGCAGCTCGAGTGGGCTCTCGCCATGAAGAAACTAATCGTCGAGCTGGGGCTTTAGGCGTTAACCGCGTCCCATTCCGAAGATACTTGCAGTGCTGGATTTTGCATCCATTGCGGTTGCCGCTAGCTCCTCCAAAGGCGCGGCCTGCTGCAACGGTTCAGACACTGAATCGTCAACCCCCTCGCCGAGCGCCAGGAAGAACCCCATCACGAGCTCGATTCTCTGCTGCAGAGACTCGCTCAGCTCGCCATAGGAGGCCGCCAGACGCACTTCCTTGGCCAACTCCGCCATCGAGTCCTTCAGTGCCTTCTGCACACTCACGGAGGGCCTCACCTCAACCTGGGCGTCGGTGAGCTTGGCGATGATATAGTCCTGCCTCAGCATCCCGCTCCAGGCCGCCATCTCGCATATGAGCTTGTGCTTCTCGGGCGTGCAGCGGAATGCCATCGTCTTGCTGCGCTTGCGGGCGCTGTTCTCGCACGGCATCTTGCTTACCTCCTCGCTCCGTCAAGGGCGGCGGCCATCTCGTCCTGCTTCGTGGGGAACAGG
>CAKTSW010000413.1 GCA_934613165.1 uncultured Ellagibacter sp. | reverse complement strand
ATCGAGCTCGATCGCGAAACCGGCGAGGTACGCGTGCTCGACTACGCGAGCGTGGTGGACTGCGGCATCGCCATCAACCCGGCGCTCGCGCGCATCCAGGCCGAAGGCGGTATCGTGCAGGGCATCGGGCACACGCTCATGGAGGACGTCACGCGCACGGACGCAGGCGCGATCCGCGAATCGAGCCTGTTCACGTACCGGTTGCCCACGCGTTTGGACACGGGGCGCATCCGCGTGGAGTTCGAGGACTCTTACGAGCCCACGGGCCCCTTCGGCGCGAAGTCCATCGGGGAAATCGTCATCAACACGCCGGCGCCCGCGATCACGCACGCGATCTACCGCGCGACCGGCGTGTGGCATCGCGAGCTGCCCATCCTGCCCGAAGACATCCTGCTCGCGAAGACGGAATAGGGAAACGAAGAGGGCTGGCCGGTGCAGCTTTCCGGCCGCCTGTTGCTCGGTTGCATGATATGCGGTTCGGGGAACGAAGAAAACCCCGATTTCCTGTTGACAGTTCTCTGCGCCATGTTTAATATGCGAACGGTTCTCAAATTGAAGGAAGGGAAACGTGCGCAAGCAGTACAACACGGCACAACGCAAGGCGGTTATCGACTGCCTTCTGCATGCCCACGATCACATGACCGCGGCCGCCGTGTGCGCTGCGCTTTCCGAATCGGGGCATAAAGTCTCTTCCGCTACGGTGTATCGCCAACTTGAAAAGCTCGTCGACGAGGGCATCGCCGTGAAATCGGTGCCCGCCGGAGAGAAAAGCGCGTGCTTCGAGGTGATCGACCGCGATGCGTGCGAAACTGTGCGGTGCTACCACATGAAGTGCACGACCTGCGGAAAGCTCATCCACCTCGATTGCGAGGAGGTCGAGAAGCTGTGCGCGCACATGCTCGATGAGCACGGGTTCCGCGTCGATATGACGAGCACCGTGCTGTTCGGGACATGCAAGGAATGCGCTGCGCATGCTGCGGATTCGGGGCGCAGCGATGCGTGACCCTCGTCTTCTTCTTGCGAACCGGGCGTCCCGTGTGCGCTCGCGCGACGCCGCCGGTGTGCCGGGCGGATCCCTGGTCGCGCGCATTATGGCAATTGCGATCGCCTTTGCCCTGATCGCGCCTTCGCTCTTCATCGTCTGCGAAGCGCATCACGATTGCTCGGGCGACGGCTGCCAGGTGTGCCAGGTGCTTGCCGTCGCCTCGTCCATCACGCACGCTGCGGCGGACGTCCCGACGGGTCCGGGCACGCTTGCGCTTGCCTGCGCCATCGCCCCGCTTACGCTCGTTGCCTCCGCCCGTGTTGGCGCGATGACGCTCGTCGGCCTTAAGGTGAGGCTCGACTGCTAAGTATCCTGCATACTCTCAATACGGTGAAACAGCCTGATCATCAGGCTATATATGCAGGAGTCATAACATGATTAAAATGAATAAGCTGTTCACGGCTGCGTTCGCGGCCGCCTTGGCGGTGCTGTGCATCGTCGGTCTTTCGGCGTGCGCCGGCTCTTCGGATACGTCGAGTTCGTCTTCGAACGAAAACCAGTCTGCAAGCGAATCCCAGAAGATCCAAGTCGTGGCGAGCTTCTACCCCATGGCGGATTTCGCGGAGAAAATCGGAGGCGATCATGTCGAGGTCGAGAACCTCTGCCCGGCCGGAACCGAACCCCACGAGTGGGAGCCGTCGCCGACAGACATCAAGGCGATCGAAAACGCTTCCGTCTTCGTATACAACGGCGCCGACATGGAAGGTTGGGTGGACGACACCTTGGCCTCCGCGAACGTTAAGGGGACGGTCGTCTGCGCGTCCGACGGCATCGATTTGCGCCTTGCCGACCACAGCCACGACGCCGATGAAGCCGACGAGGGCGAGCATGCCGGCGAACACGACCCGCACGTGTGGCTCGCGCCTGAAAACGCGAAGAAGGAAGCCGAGAACATCAAAGACGCGCTTGTGAAGGCCGATCCCGATAACGCCTCCGACTACGAGGCGAACTACGAGAAGTGGGCGGGCGAGTTCGATGCCCTCGACAAGGAATACTCCGAGCAGCTTTCGCAAACCTCGGGCA
>CAKTSW010000412.1 GCA_934613165.1 uncultured Ellagibacter sp. | reverse complement strand
ACCATGGAGTCGCTCACGTTGAGCGCGGTACGGCCCATGTCGATAAGCGGCTCGACCGAGGCCATGAGGCCCACGATCTCGATGGGCAGCCCCATCGTGCCGAGCACGATCAAGCTCGCGAAGGTGGCGCCGCCGCCCACGCCTGCAACGCCGAACGAGCTGATCACGATGACGGCGATGAGCATGATCACCCACGACGGGTCGAACACGTTGATGCCGACGGTCGGCGCGATGAGCGTCGCCATCATGGCCGGGTAGATGCCCGCGCAGCCGTTCTGGCCGATGGACATGCCGAAGCTCGCCGCGAAGTTCGCCGTGGCCTCGTCGACGCCGAGCGCCTTGGACTGCGTCTCGATGTTCATGGGCAGGGCACCCGCACTCGTGCGCGAAACGAACGCGAACGACAGCACGGGGAAGGCCTTCTTCAGGTACGTGACCGGGTTCACGCGGTTCGCCGCGAGGATGATGAGGTGCACCACGAACATCGCGATGATGGCCACATACGAGAAGATGATGAACTTGCCCAGATCGACGATGGCCGCGAAGTCGCTCGTGGCCATGACGTTCGCGATGAGCGCCATGACGCCGTAAGGGGTGAGCCCGATGACCATCTTCACGATGCACATGACGATGCCGTAGAGGCTATCGATGATCTTGCGGAAGAAGTCGGCCTGCTCGGAGTCGCGGTTGCGCAGCTTCAGGTACGCCATGCCCACGATCGCCGAGAAGATGACCACGGCGATGGTCGAGGTGGAACGCGTGCCGGCCAGATCCGAGAACACGTTCGTGGGGATGAACGACAGAATGGTCTGCGGGATGGTGGTGTCGGCCACCTTGTCGGAGCGCGACTGCAACGCGTCCATCTTGGATGCGTCGACCGTGCCCTGGGTGAAGTCGGCGCCGGCCAGGCCCGAGAACGCGATGGTCGCCCAGCCGAACACGGCGGCGATGGCGACGGTGCCCAGAAGCACCGCGAGCACCGACACGCCGATCTTGCCGAGGTTCTCCGTCGCCTTCGTGCGCGTGAACGCGCCGACGATGGCCACGAAGATGAGCGGCATCACGAGCATCTTGAGCAGGCTGATGTAACCCGTGCCCACGAGCGACATCCAGTCGAGCGCGCACTTCGCCGCATCGGAGCCGCGTCCGAGCGCGAGCTGCATCGCCACGCCGAGCACGATGCCCATGCCGAGCGCGGAGAACACGCGAACGGTGAACGACAGCCCCTTCCCCTTCATGAACCGCAGCACCGCCAAGAGCGCCACGAAGACCACCAGCACAACGGCGATCTGAACCCCCATTTCAAACGACATGCCTCGTCGCCTCGCTTTCTCAGATGATTCTCGTCAAACGACCCGATATTATCACCTTACAAACCTATAAATTCAATAGGTAATATGGGGAAAATAAGAGTTCGGGAAAGGCCTAGTCGGCCAGGTACCTCGTCGATCCCGCCTCGCCGAGGGTGAAGGCGCCGTTTTCGTAGCGCACGTGCGTGACGCTCGCGTTCTCGATCTTCACCGGGTCGTTCACGCGCGCGGGGTCGAGCAGGTACATGGTGGAGCGGATGACGAACGAATGCGTGACCACGAGCACGTTGCCGCCGCCCGCGTCCGCGACGCGATGCGCCACGTCGTGGTAGAAGCCGCGCAGGCGGCGGGCGATGTCCGCCCAGCCTTCGGCCTTGCCCGACGTGTCGTGGCGCTTGATGGCGTCGGCCGTTTCGGGAAGGCGCACGTTCAGCTCCTCGAAGGGCATGTCGCACCCGAAGCCCGCGTTCAGCGCGTCGCGCATGCAGGTGCCCGGACGGGCCTCCAAGTCTCCGTAGCACCACTCGCGGATGCGCGCGTCCTGCGCGCGAGGCGGCACGGCGAGCCCCGGCGCCTCTTCCACGCGTGCCGCCAGAAGCTCGGAAAGCGTCTGGACCGCGCGCCCCAAGTCGCTTGAGTACGCCGCCTTGAACTCGGCGTGCGCCCGCGCAAGGCCGCGCCCGCACGCCCGGGCGTCGCGCACGCCGGCCTCGGTGAGCGGCGCGTCGCACCAGCCCTGGACGAGGTGGTTCAGGTTGTACTCGGTC
>CAKTSW010000411.1 GCA_934613165.1 uncultured Ellagibacter sp. | reverse complement strand
CGGTCTGCGGTTCAGGCATTTCCTACTCCTTCTATCGGATATCTGTGAATGAGAAGGCTATTCCTTATATGGTCTTAGTAATAGTGCCAAAATAAGAGAAAATAATAAGACCAGATAAGCTATCGCGAGGAATGCGGCCGATAGGGAAGGGGATGCCGGATGCTCTTTTACGATTTGTCCCAGCGAGGCGACGTCCCGCTTTACAACTATTTATATAAGCGCATTCGCCATGATATCGCGCACGGGGCCATTTCCGCAGGCGAGAAGCTTCCCTCGAAGCGCGCGCTCGCGAAGCATCTGGGCGTGGGCGTGATCACGGTAGAGGCGGCGTACACCCAGCTTGTCGCCGAGGGCTACGTTTGCGCCGAAGAGCGCCGCGGGTACTTCGCCTGTAAGCTCGCCCCCGCCGTGCGCGCCGGCGAGTCGTCCGAGTCGTCGGCGCGCACGGACGTTTCTGCACGTGAGGAATCGTCCGTTCCGAGCAACGTGGCGCCTTCTCGGGGTGGTCGATGCGAGGACCGGGCGCGCCCTTCGTTCTCGGGTTCGGCGGCGACGGCTCTTTTCCCTTACGCGACCTGGGCGAAGGCGATGCGCCAGACGCTTTCGGAGGAACGCTCGCAAACGCTTGCCGAAGCCGCGAGCGCGTTCGGCTCGCTGCGCCTGCGCCGCGCGATCGCCTCGTACCTGCGCGATTACCGCGGAATGGACGTTTCCGCCGAGCGCATCGTCGTCGGCGCGGGGTCGCAAACGCTCTACCAGCTGCTTGTCCAGCTTCTCGGGCGGAACAAAACCTACGCGGTCGAGGTGCCGGGGTATCCCTTGCTTGCTGAGATATACCGCGCGCAGGATGCGCGCGTCGTGGAGATCCCCGTCGCGGCCTGCGGCATCGACGTCGACGCGCTCGAAGCGAGTGGGGCTGAAGTGGCTCACGTCATGCCGGCCCACCAGTTCCCGACGGGCACCGTCATGTCGGCCACTTGCCGCCGCAGCCTGCTCAATTGGTCGCGCGGCGGCGGGACGGGCGCGACCTCGCCTGTCTCCTGCGGCCGGTTCATCGTCGAGGACGACTACGACGCCGAGTTCCGCATGGCAGGGCGCCCCATCCCGCCTCTCGCGAGCATCGATTCGGCGGGGCGCGTCGTCTATCTGAACTCGTTCGCGAAAAGCCTCGGCGCGGCGTTCCGCATCGCCTATATGGTCCTGCCGCCCGCGTTGCTCGAGCGATTCGCCGGTGAGCTGGGGTTCTATTCGAATACGGTGAGCCCGCTCGAACAGCTCGCCCTTGCGCGGTTCATCGAGCAGGGGCACTACGAACGTCACGTGAACCGCCTGCGCGTCCGCGCCAAGCGCGCGCAGGACGCAATCGTCGCGGCGCTTGCCGCAAACAACCCGGAAGGCACCTTTAAGTTCACCGGCCTCGACGGCGGGTTTCATTTCTCGGTGCGCATCGAGGCCGACTGCCGCGCCGCGGGGGGTGACGCCGGCCTGAGGGGCCGCGCCGTGAGGGGCGGTGCCGGCGCGGGGATTCGCACTGCGAAGAGCGGCGACGCTCTCGCCTTTCGCGAAGAAACCCTCCGGAAAGTCGCGGGCGAATGCGGCGCGCGTGTTTTCCCCATCGCCCCCGGCCGCTACATGGTCAACTTCGAAGAAGCCGTCGCGGCTGGGGCCAAGGGTCGCGGGTAGGCGTCTCGGATAGGCGTTGCCCCTATCGCGCTTGCCAAACAGGGCCGGCTCCTCGCCCGTGCCCTATTGTCGGGAAAGGAATACAACTTGAGTCGTTAGCACTTAGATTTTATGCGTGTGCTATACATAATTCCTCCATAAACATTTTCTAAAAGCGCAGGTCAATCGTTTGAGTAAGAAATTGGCAAAAAATCTTAGCGAAATTTCGAAGCAAACTTGACAGCTAGCCACTTAGATTTTATAGTACGCAATATCGAAACGGTAGGTCGATGGTACGGCTGCGGAAACTCGGTGCGGCCGCGATCGACGGGCTGCCGTTCGCGACCACGGTAACTATCTCTAAAAGGAGAGGAAACATAATGTCTAAGATTCTCGGTATTGACTTGGGCACCACCAACTC
>CAKTSW010000410.1 GCA_934613165.1 uncultured Ellagibacter sp. | reverse complement strand
ATCCTTGCGCTCGCCGAAGGCGAAAGCACGAAAGCCATCATCATGGCCCCGGTGGTCGCCGGCAGGAAGGGCGAGTTCACCAAGCTGTTCGCCGACCTGACGAAGGAAGGCTTCTCGCGCGTCCGCATCGACGGCGAGATCGTCAAGCTCACGGGCGAGCCCATCACGCTCAACAAGAAGATCAAGCACTTCATCGACGTCGTCGTCGACCGCGTGGTGCTCAAGGCTTCCGCGACGACCCGCATTGCCGAGTCGGTGGAAAACGCGACGAAGCTCGCCGAGGGGCGCGTGCTCGTGCAGGTGCTTGGGCCCGACGGCAAGCCGCAGGGCGACGCAGGCGGCAAGTCGAGCGGCGCCACGGGCGGCTTGGGCGCGGGCGAACACTTGTTCTCCCTCGCTCTTGCATGCCCCGAGCACGGCCATTCGATGGACGAGCTCCAGCCGCGCGACTTCTCGTTCAACGCCCCCTACGGCGCCTGCCCCGACTGCCTCGGCATCGGCAGCCGCGAGGAGGTCGACCCCTCGCTCGTCATCCCCGATCCGTCGCTCACCTTGAACGAGGGCGTCATCGCCCCCTTCCGCACGGGAAACTACTACCCGCAGGTCATCAAGGCGGTGGCGAAGCACGTCGGCACCACGGCGGACACCCCCTGGGAGGACATGCCGAAAAAGGCGCAGGACGCCATCATGAAGGGACTTGGCAAGGAAAAGGTGCGCGTCGATTATGTCACCGTCGACAAACGCGAGACATACTGGTACATCGAATGGGAGGGCGTGCTCGCCGCGGTCATGCATCGCTATCAGGAAGCCCAAACGGATTCCCAGCGCGAACGCCTCGAGCAGTACTTCGCCACCGTTCCCTGCAACACGTGCGGCGGCAAACGCCTGAAGCCCGAGATCCTCGCCGTCACGGTGGGCGGAAAATCCATCTACGACGTGACCGAGATGTCCGCCGTCGACTCGCTTTCGTTCTTCAGCGGGCTTTCGTTCACGGGGCAGGCCGAGCGCATCGCCGGGCCCATCGTGAAGGAAATCAAGGCGCGCCTGAAGTTCCTCGTCGACGTGGGGCTCGACTACCTCACGCTCGACCGCGCCACGGCGACGCTTTCCGGCGGCGAGGCGCAGCGCATCCGCCTGGCGACGCAGATCGGCGCCGGCCTTATGGGCGTGCTCTACATCCTCGACGAGCCGTCCATCGGCCTGCACCAGCGCGACAACGAGCGCCTCATCGCCACGCTCGAGCACCTGCGCGACTTGGGCAACACCGTCATCGTCGTCGAGCACGACGAGGACACGATCCGCGCGGCCGACTTCGTGGTCGACATGGGGCCGGGCGCCGGCGAGCGCGGCGGCGAGGTGGTCGCCGCGGGTACGCCCGCCGAGATCATGGGCGCCACGGGCTCGCTCACGGCGGACTACCTTTCGGGCCGTCGCAAGATCGAGGTGCCCAAGACCCGCCGCCACCCCAAGCGCGGCTCCATCAAGATGACGGGCGCGAAGGAAAACAACCTGAAGAACGTCACGCTCGAGGTGCCCATCGGGACGTTCACGGTGATCACCGGCGTGAGCGGGTCGGGCAAAAGCTCGCTCATCACCGACACGCTCGCGCCCGCGCTCGCGAACCGCGTGAACCATGCGCATCGGCGCACGGGCGTCTACCGCAAGATCACGGGCATTGAGAACATCGACAAGGTCATCAACATCGATCAGAGCCCCATCGGTCGCACGCCGCGCAGCAACCCCGCGACCTACATCGGGCTGTGGGACGACATCCGCGCGCTTTTCGCGTCGACGACGGAATCGAAGGCGCGCGGCTACGCCCCGGGCCGCTTCAGCTTCAACGTGAGCGGCGGGCGCTGCGAGGCTTGCAAAGGCGACGGGCAGATCAAGATCGAGATGCATTTCCTCCCCGACGTCTACGTTCCCTGCGAGGTATGCGGCGGGCAGCGCTACAACCGCGAAACGCTCCAGGTGACCTACCGCGGCAAGAACATCGCGGAGGTCCTCGACATGACGGTCGAGGACGCGCTCGCCTTCTTCGAGAACATCCCCGGTATCAAGCGCAAGCTCCAGACGCTTTACGAC
>CAKTSW010000409.1 GCA_934613165.1 uncultured Ellagibacter sp. | reverse complement strand
ATAAGGTGCCACAGCATTCTCGGAAACGAAACTCCCAGGTTTCGCCATCGAACAAAGCCAAGAGCGCTCCGGCGCATAAGGCTCCGCAAACGGTTCGGCCGGTCGGGCCGGTGCAGAACGGCTCCCTTTCGACGTCGCAGTATTCGCGGTCGAATCCCGGCTATCAGGCGAAGAACCGCAAGCGTTCCCGCGGAAAGAAGATAGCCATCGTCGCGATCGTCGCCGTGCTCGCGGTGTTCGTCGGCGTCGGGACCGCGGCTGCGCTTTGGGTCAACAACGTGAACAACACGCTGACCAAGGGGCAGAAAAGCGCGACGGAGCTCGACGAGATCAACGACGCGCTCGTCAAGACCACCGACTTCAGCGAACCCTTCTACATGATGCTCATCGGGTCGGACGCCCGTGCCGACGACGAATCGATGGGCGCACGGTCCGACACGAACATCGTCGTGCGGGTCGACCCGACGACGAATTCGGCCACGCTCATCTCCATCCCGCGAGACACGATGATCGACATCGACGGCCACGGGTACTGCAAGTTCAACGCCGCCTACGCGTACAACGGCGCGGCGGGCGCCATCAAGGAAGCGAGCGAGCTTCTCGGGGTGAACATCTCCCATTACGCAGAGGTCGACTTCGACAGCCTGATCGGGCTCGTCGACGCGGTGGGGGGCGTCGACGTGACGGTCGACACGCGCATCAACGACCCCGACGCGGACGGCTCGGTCATCGGCCAGAAGAAAATCATCATCGAGGCCGGCGAGCAGCACATGGACGGCGAGACGGCGCTCGTGTTCGCGCGCAGCCGCGCCTACGTCGACGGCGACTTCACGCGTACCGCCAATCAGCGCAAGCTCATCATGGCCCTGGCCGAGAAGATCCTCTCGCTGCCGGTAACGCAGCTTCCGGGCGTTATCCAGACGGCTGCGAGCAGCATCACGACCGACATGTCGGTCACCGACCTGTACAGCCTTGCCACGCAGTTCCAAGACGGCGGCGACCTTACCATCACGTCGTGCATGGTGCCGTCGATCACCGGAACGTACAAGGGGGCGTCGTACGTGTTCTGCGACGAGGACGCTCTCGCCACGATGATGCAGACCATCGAAGAGGGCGGCGACGCGAGCTCGATCACGGGAACGACGAGCAAACTCGCCCAGCAGCTCGGCGTGAAAACCTCGTAACCTAACCTGTGCGGGGTAGCGAGCCGCCCCTTCCTTTCAGCGGAATCCTCATGCGCAAACGCGTCCTTGAACGGGCGCGTTTCGCCGCTTGCGCTACAATACTCGGGAATCTATACGTACATGCTCGGAAAGCGAACTCATATGCGCTATACCTTTGCCGGCGAAAGCCACGGGCCGTGCCTGACGGCGATCGTCGAGGACGTTCCCGCGGGGCTCATGATTTCGGAATCGCAGATCAACACCGACCTTGCGCGGCGCCAGTCGGGCTACGGCCGCGGCGGCCGGCAGTCGATCGAGCGCGACACCGTCGAGGTGACGTCGGGCATTCGCTTCGGCAAGACCATCGGCTCGCCGGTGACGCTCACCGTGCGCAATCGCGACTGGCAGAACTGGACCGACCGCATGTCGGTGTTCAGCGAAGCTCCCGACGACCTTGTCCGAGAGGTCACGCCGCGTCCCGGGCATGCCGATCTGGTGGGCGCGCTCAAGACGAACACCGACGACTGCCGCAACATCCTCGAGCGCTCGAGCGCCCGTTCCACCGCGATCCGCGTCGCGGCGGCCGGCATCGCGCGCGAGTTCTTGGCCGACTTGGGCGTCGAGGTGTTTTCCTACGTGAACCGCATCGGCAACGCGGAGTTCCGTGAGGAGAACCCGTTCGTCGACTGTGTGCGCTATTCTCCGCTCGACATCGAAACGAGCGAGGTCCGCTGCCCGAACGCGCAGGCCACGCGCTCGATGATCGTGGAAATCGAGCGCGCGAAGGCCGCTCGCGACACGATCGGCGGAACGTTCCGCGTCGTCGCCACGGGGCTCGTCCCCGGCCTTGGCGGCTATGCCACGGCGAACGATCGCCTGACGGCGCGTTTGGGCCAGGCGCTTTTCTCCATCCAGGCCATGAA
>CAKTSW010000408.1 GCA_934613165.1 uncultured Ellagibacter sp. | reverse complement strand
CCTCATCGAGAAGAAGGACGAGGCGCGCAGCATGTGGATACGCGGCGTGTCCCACGACATCCGCACGCCGCTGTCGATGATGGTCGGGTTCGCCGACGCCATCGCCACGAGGGACGACGTGCCCGTCGACGTGCGCAAGCAGGCCGAGACCATTCGCGCCCAGGGCATGAAGATCGGCGATTTGGTAAGCGACCTCAACACCGCCGCCCAGCTCGACTACGACGCAAGCCCGAAGCGCCAAGAGCGCGTGCCGCTCGCACGTGTTGTGCGCGAGGCGTGCGCCGACCTCGTCAACGCCGGCTTCGACGAGAAGTTCCCCCTCACCTGCGATATCGATCCCGACACCACAGACGGGGCGATCGAAGGCGACGCCCGCATGATCCGGCGTGCGATCGACAACCTGCTCGCGAACGCGCGCACGCACAACGAGCAGGGATGCTCCATCGTCGTGAGCTTGTCCGTCGAGCGCGCGCCGGAAGGCAGCGCGCAAAGATGGTTTTCCATTCGCATCGCCGACGATGGGCACGGCGCCACGGCCGAGCGCATCGCCGCTTTGAGGGAGCGCATTTCGCATGCGCAAGAGGCCGGCACCGTCGCCGCGGCGTACGGCGAGGAGCACGGGCTCGGCCTGGTGCTGGTCGACCGTATCTGCCGCGCGCACGGCGGCACGTTCTCTGCGTCGTCGGACGGCAACGGCTTCGCGGCCACGATGACGCTTCCCGAACAGTCGACAACGACCCAAAGGGCGGATTGAAGGTGGCAAGGGCACAAAGCCGGGGTGCCGGAGGTGCGAGCCAGGACGCCCGAAGCGCTGGCTTGGGGGGGTCGAAGATGCAAAACGGATCGCCCTGACCCAAATCGCGCAGTTATCTGAACAAAAAATAATCGAAGTGCGAGGGCTACCGAAGATTATCGATTCGAAGGCCTTTGCCCTCTCCAGGAAACCCCAGCTCATCGAGGTGCGTGTTTTTCATTAAGACTGCGGTTATCGCTATGCCCTCGCACTTCGATTATTTTTTGAATGGACAATACGACTTTACGGCAGAAAAAGGGGGCTTCGAAACGATTCGAAGCCCCCTTCGGCAAACCATCGAGCAAGTCTTTCGGCAAAGCGACCGAAACGATCCGACTTTACTTTGCTTCCTTCGCCTTGGCGGCTTTCTCGGCCGCTTCTTCGGCGCGAACCTTCGTGATCTCGTCGAGCGCTTCCTGCGGCGTGTACTTGCAATGGCCGTCGCCCATCTTCGTGACGACGATCTTGTCGCCGACCTTCACCGTGCCGCCCTTGACGACCTCGAAGAAGATGCCCTCGCGCGGGAAGATGCAGTCGCCGGCCAGGTAATAGATGGCGCACTTCTTGTGACACACCTTGCCGATTTGGGAAAGCTCGAGCTCGACCTCGTCGCCGATCTTCACCTGCGTTCCGAGCGGAAGCGCGAGCAGGTCCATGCCCTCGGTGGTGATGTTTTCCGCAAAGTCGCCTTCCTTCACGTCGAGGCCCATGGCGCGCGCCTTCTCGATCGACTCCCACGCAAGGAGGGAAACCTGGCGGTGCCAGTCGCCCGCGTGCGCGTCGCCCGTGACGCCCTTATGCGGATCGATGTGAATCTGCCCGTTCTCAACAGGCTTTTTGCGCGTTCCCTTGCGCTCGGACACGTTGACTGAACGAACTGTTCCCGTGTTTTCCATCGTGAATCTCCCCTTCTTAGAAAGAAAGGCCGCAGCCCGTGCGAGTGCATCTCGCGGCGAGGGCGTACGGCCTTGGTTCAACTCTATCAACTTGCTCGGAATAATAATACGAACGGAGGATAAACGCAAGCAGGAACAATTCCCAGCACACAGATACGTCACGGGACGGCGCAGGGGGGCGCCATTCGGGACGGCGCCGGTTACTCTTTCCCCCGCTTGCGGGGAAGCAGCACGAAGCCCAAGATGACGCCGAACGCGACGACGGCAGCCTGTACGAGGAAACTCACGCTGAACCCGTGCACGTCGACGCCTAGGGCGTTGCTCGAGGAGACGGACATGACCGTGATGAGCACCGATGCCGAAATCGAGCCGATGATCTGGCGAAACGAGGTGATGATCGCCGTTCC
>CAKTSW010000407.1 GCA_934613165.1 uncultured Ellagibacter sp. | reverse complement strand
GTTTGCGGGCTCGATGCGGGCGCCGACGACTATTTGGCGAAGCCTTTCGGTATGATGGAGCTGGTGTCGCGTGTGAACGCGCTGCTGCGCCGGGCACAGGCCCCGGCCGTCAACAGTTCCGACACCCTGGTGTGCGGCCCGATCGAGCTCGTGTCGTCCGCTCATACTGTGAAAGCCGGCGGCAAGCCGGTGTCGCTTACGCTGAAGGAATTCGATTTGCTGCATGCGCTGATGAAAAACGAGGGCAAGGTACTTTCCCGCAGGCAGCTGCTCGAAGACGTGTGGGACGTGAGCTACGTCGGCGAGACGCGCACGGTCGACGTGCACATTCAAACGCTGCGCCAGAAGCTTGCGGCCGCCTCATCGGGTGCCGACGGCTGCATCTGCACCGTCCGCGGCGTCGGCTATACCTTAAGGAGCGCCTCATGAGCCCCACCCATCATTCCGTGAAAAGCCTGTCCGGGCGCATCTTCAGAAGCGTACTCGCGTTCACCCTCGTCATGCTGTTCCTTTTCGGCGCGGCGATGAGCGCGATCTTCTACATAGGCTACGAGCGCGACGCGGAATCCACGTTGTCGCAGGCGGCGCGCAACGTCGCGGAAACGCTCAACGGCCAGACGAGCGACACCGATCGCACCATCTTGGAGCGACAGCTCTCCGACCAGTTCCGCTACACGCTCATCGGCGCCGACGGCACGGTGCTCTACGACAGCGTTGCCGACGCCTCGACGATGGAAAACCACGCGAATCGCCCCGAAGTGCTCGAGGCCGACGCTCGCGGCGAGGGCGAAGTGTCCCGTTATTCGGACACTGCGGGAACCGACACGCTGTACTCGGCCGTGAAGCTCGACAACGGCAGCGTCGTTCGGCTCTCGGAAACGCGCGATTCGCTGCTCGCGTTCTTCAGCGGCATGATGGCCCCGATCGCGCTCACGCTTCTTGTGGCCATTCTGCTCGTGTTCCTGCTTTCGCAGAAGCTCACCTCGCGCATCATGCAGCCGATCGACGCGCTCGACTTCTCCGACCCGCTCGAAAACGAGATTTACGAGGAGATGGACCCGCTGCTCGAGCGCATCGACGAGCAGCAACGCCTGCTCAAAGGGCAAAACGAGGAGCTCGCGCGCGCCGAATCGATGCGCCGGGACTTCTCGAGCAACGTGAGCCATGAGATGAAAACACCTCTGCAGGTGATTTCCGGTTATGCCGAGCTCATGAAGAACGACATGGTCGACGCGTCCGATCGCCAGAAGTTCGCCGGCCTTATCTATGACGAGGCGCAGTCGATGCGTGCGCTCATCGACGACGTGCTCACGCTGTCGCGGCTCGACGAGACGTCGCTTTCCCTCGACGCCGCGGCGAGGATCGATCTGTTGAAGGTGTCGAAGCGCGTGGCTGCGCGGCTCGATCGCTTCGCGTCCGACCGCAAGGTGAACGTGAGCGTCGAGGGCGAGGACGCCTGCATCATGGGCGCGGAGACGCTCATCGAGGAGATGCTGTACAACCTCGTCGAGAACGGCATCCGCTACAACCACGAGGGCGGGCGGGTCACTGTGTCCGTGAGGCTCGAGCTTCCCACTGCGGTGGAACTCGAGAAGGACGCGCGCTCGCTCCCGCCGGCCGAACGCGGGCGCATGCGCGCCGTCGTGCGCGTGAGCGATACGGGTCCGGGAATTCCTGAGGACAAGCGGGAAAAGGTGTTCGAGCGATTCTACCGCCTCGACAAGAGCCGCTCGAAGGAAACGGGCGGCACGGGCCTCGGTCTTGCCATCGTGAAACATGCGGTGCTCTATCACCGCGGGTCGATCGCCATCGATGGGGAAGAAGGGGAAGGCACGACGTTCGTGCTGAGGATCCCGAGCGCGTAGAGCCCGGGCTGTGCCGCTGCCTAAACGCATACGGGCATGAAAAAAGTTCCACCCCCGACGAGTCCAGGGTGAACCCACCTCGAAAGGTGGGTGCTCGCAGCCTGCTTCCCGGCTTTCGTATCAACGGACACGAATCTCCGTTCCGCACGCTATCTTGAGCTCCCTGATAAAGAAACGTCGGTCCACCGCATGTATGACTCGGGGAGCGGAACCTGCCTTTAGTATAGGAAAGGCGCGCG
>CAKTSW010000406.1 GCA_934613165.1 uncultured Ellagibacter sp. | reverse complement strand
TCGACGACGAGCACGACGCGGTTGGCGATGTCCTCGGGCATCTTGTCGTAGTACGGCACCGGCTCGTGCGTTTCCTCGTTGCGGTACATTCCCAGATGCCCCACGCGCGCCGCGGGAACAAGATCGAGCACGCCGTCGACCATGCCGAGCCCCGCGCGCAAAATCGGCACGACTGCAAGTTTCTTGCCCGACACCTGCTTGCAGTGCGCGGTGCAGATAGGGGTTTCCACGTCGACGTCGGAAAGGGGCAGATCGCGCGTCGCCTCGTAGCCTTCGAACAGCGCGAGTTCGCGGACGAGCTCGCGGAACTGCTTGCACGAGGTCGACTTGTCGCGCAGGATGGACAGCTTGTGCTGAACCATGGGATGATCGACTACGGTAACGCGGGTGGTATCCATTCGGTCCTTCTTTCGCAACGGGCAAGGCGCTTCCTTGCGGTATGGAAAGGGCCCAGCGACTTGCGCCGGGCCCTTCGCTTTGCGGTTCATTCTAGCAGCATCGCGCGATCGGCGCGCGTAAAAGCTTCTAGTAGGTAAGACCCGGATAGAGCGGGTGCGCCTCGAGCATGGCGTCGACGCGACGGCGCACGTCGGCGAGCTTCTTCTCGTCGCCGGCGTTGAACACGGTCTGCGCGATGCACTGGCCGACCTCGTAGAAGTCGTCCTTCGTGAAGCCGCGCGTGGTCGCCGCCGCGCTGCCGACGCGGATGCCGCTCGCGACGAAGGGGCTGCGCGTCTCGTTCGGGATGGTGTTCTTGTTGACGGTGAGGCCCACGCTCTCGAGCAGCTTCTCGGCGTCCTTGCCGGTAACGTCGGCGGGCGTGAGGTCGACCAGGCACAGGTGGTTGTCGGTGCCGCCGGACACGAGGCGAAGCCCGCCGTCGGTCATGCCCTGCCCCAGCGCCTTGGCGTTTTCGATCACGTGCTCGATGTAGGTTTTGAACTCGGGCTTCAAAGCCTCGCCGAACGCGACCGCCTTGCCGGCGATGACATGCATGAGCGGGCCGCCCTGGCTTCCCGGGAACACGGCGGAGTTGATCTTCTTGTAAAGCTCCTCGGAGTTGGTGAGGATGAAGCCGCCGCGCGGGCCGCGCAGGGTCTTATGGCTCGTCGACGTGGTGATGTCGGCGTAGGGAACCGGGCTCGGGTGCAGGCCCGCGGCGACGAGGCCGGCGATGTGGGCCATGTCCACCATGAGGTACGCGCCCACTTCATGGGCGATTTCCGCCATGCGGGGGAAGTCGATGATGCGCGGGTACGCCGACGCGCCGCCGACGATGACCTTCGGGCGGATTTCCTTGGCCTTCTTTTCCAGCTCGTCGTAGTTGATCGTCTCGGTTTCGGGATCGACGCCGTAGGACTCCACATGGTAGAGCTTGCCGGAGAAGTTCGCGGGGCTGCCGTGGGTGAGATGCCCGCCGTGGTCGAGACTCATGCCCATGATGGTGTCGCCGGGCTTGATCAGCGCGAAGTACGCCGCCAGGTTGGCGTTCGCGCCCGAATGGGGCTGGACGTTCGCGAACTTGGCGCCGTAGAGCTCGCAGGCGCGGTCGCGCGCGAGGTTCTCGACGATGTCGACCTTCTCGCAGCCGCCGTAGTAGCGCTTGCCGGGATAGCCTTCCGCGTATTTGTTGGTGAGGACGCTGCCCATGGCCTCCATGACGGCCAAGCTCGTGAAGTTCTCGGACGCGATGAGCTCGACGCTGCCGCGCTGGCGGGCGAGCTCGGCGCCAAGGGCGCTCGCAACCTCAGGGTCGGTTTCGCTTACATACTTCAACGACATGTGAACCGCTCCTTCCAGAGCCTCGTGATAGGTTTGGTGGCCACTGTAGCACAATAAAGTAACGCGTGCGTTAATTCTCGAGCGCCATGATCTTCGCGACGCGGCCGGCGTGGCGCCCGCCCCCGAAATCAGTGGAGAGGAACGTGTCGAGGATGCGCTTGTTCTCCTCCACGTCGACGAAGCGCCCCGAAAGCGTGAGGATGTTCGCGTCGTTGTGCTCGCGGCACAGCTCGGCGAACTGCGTGTTGATGGCGTTCACCGCGCGGATGCCGTGGATCTTGTTGGCGGCGACCGCCATGCCGATGCCCGTGCCGCACACGAGCAC
>CAKTSW010000405.1 GCA_934613165.1 uncultured Ellagibacter sp. | reverse complement strand
CCCGACGAGGCGTTCCGCCGCCTTCTGGGAATCGAGGCCGTCGTGCCGGCGGCGAGCGCGTTTTTCGCCCTGGCGCTCACCACGGTGCCGCTCGTCGTGCGCAGGAAGATGCCCTGGGTCGCCTTCGCCTTCACCTTCGTCGCGTTCCTCGCGTCGCAATCGACGTTTCGCGGCTTCTCGCTCGCCATCGTGGGTCCCATGGTGGCGCTCCTCACCATCGCGTGCGAATGCTCGCGCGCCGAGGCGGGCGTGGCGCTCGGCGTGTCCGTCGTGGGGCTCGCTGTCGCGGGGCAGGGCGGCTCGTCGGCGGCGATGTGGTTTTGGTCCTACGTGCAGAACGCGGTGTTCATGGTGGCCGCGGCGACGGGTGGCTTCGCCCTCCGCGCGCACCGCGAATACGTTTTAGCTGCGGAACAGCGCGCTGAAGAGGCGGAACGCACGCGCGAGGAGGTTGCCGCTCGTCGCGTGGAGGAAGAGCGCGTGCGCATCGCGCGCGAAGTGCACGACATCACGGCGCACTCGCTTTCCGCGGTGAGCGTCCAACTTGCGGCCGCCGAGCGGCTCATCGAGCGCGACCCTGCGGCGGCGAAGGAATCGGTTTCGAGCGCCCGCAAAACGGCCAAAGGCGCCCTCGACGAGATCCGCGGCATGATCGGCGTTTTGCGCTCGGGCGATTCACCTGCGGAAACGGCGCCGACCGACGGCACCGACCGACTTGGCGACCTTGTGCGCTTCCTTAGCGAGGCGGGCATCGACGCCGTGCTCGACACGGCTGGCTACGACCGCGCGTCCGTGCCCGCCTACATCGACGTCGCGCTGTTCGGCATCGCGCGCGAGGCGACGACGAACATCGTTCGGCACGCGCATGCGAAGCGCGCCTCCATCGCGCTTTCCCTGTCGGGGCAAACCGCCTACCTGCGCATCGAAAACGACGCAGCGGACGCGTCTTCCCAAACCTGCGGAAAGGCGGGGGATTCCGCCGACCCGACGGCGGCAGCGCCCGAACAGGGCGCGTCCGGCGCGGGCGGGCATGGGATCGTGGGAATGGTCGAACGTGCCCGCCTGCTCGGCGGCACGCTTTCGGCGACGCCGCGCGCGGACGGCGGCTTCGTCGTGTCGGCAAGCATCCCCTGCGCCCCGCACGGCGACGGGGCTTAAGGCACGGGCAGCGAGAGAGAAAGGTCGGGTAGCGGCAATGGGTGAAAACGGGAAGGCGCGGGCCGGGGCGGGTACCGGCGGCGTCGAGGCGCCGGCGGGCTCTTCGTGCGACGGGATGGGCCGCCTCTCGATCCTCGTCGCGGACGACCAGGACCTCGTGCGCAGCGGGTTTCGGCTCATCCTCGGCTCCTACGACGGATTGTCGGTGGTGGGCGAGGCGCGCAACGGCGAGGAGGCGGTGTATCTTGCCCAGAAGCTGCGCCCCGACGTGGTGCTCATGGACATCCGCATGCCGATTCGCAACGGCATCGACGCGACGCGTGACATCACGCAAAACCCGCTTCTCGCGAAAACGCACGTGCTCGTGCTCACCACGTTCGACATCGACGAGTATGTCTACGACGCGCTTTCCGCCGGCGCGAGCGGCTTCCTTCTGAAAGACGCCGAGCCCGACGACATCGTGGAGGCGATACGCGTCGTCGCCCGCGGGGACGCGCTCATCCAACCGTCGGTCATGCGCCGACTCGTCGAGACCTTCGTGGCGTCGCGTCCCCGTGCGGGCCAGGGCGCCCTGTCGGGGGCGTCCGCGCGCCAAGCGCTCGGAGCGCTCACCGGCCGCGAGCGGGAAATCCTGGTGCTCGTCGCCCGTGGGATGAGCAACGAGGAAATCGCCTCTGAGCTCGTCATATCGCCGGCCACCGTGAAGACCCACATCTCGCGCATCATGGGTAAGACCGGTTCGCACGACCGCGCGCAGCTCGTGGTGTGCGCCTACGAAGGCGGCCTCGTGTCCCCGCGCGGTTAGCGCGCTTATTCGCAAGTCTTTCATCTCGCAATGTGAATAGAGTGTGGCGATTCCTTAAAATCTAAGTCGCTAACGCTCAAGTTTTCTGCAAAACGCTTGCATTCGACGGCGCTGATGCTATAGTTACCCAATGTTGTTAGCACTCACGCA
>CAKTSW010000404.1 GCA_934613165.1 uncultured Ellagibacter sp. | reverse complement strand
CGGAAGCGCGCTTGCCCTCGAACGCGCCGAAGTCCATCTCGCGCAGGTCGGGGCAGGCCGCGATGTCGGCGTTCGGGAAGAGGATGCGCGCCGTTTGGTCGGTGCGCACCATGCCGCTCGTGACGACGCGGCGGACGTCTTCGCGCGGCGCGAGGTTCCGAAGCGCCTGAACGCCTTCGGGCGAGAGCGCCTCGTCGGTGCCGCCGCCGCTGTAACGGTGCTCTTGCGTGCCCGCCGTGGCGCCGTGGCGCACGAGCATGACCGCGATCGGGCGCTGATCCGCGTGGCGCCCGCCACGCGAAACCATGGCAAGGTCCCCCTTGATGACCTGGGGAATCCCGCACACCATGCGCACGACGGCGTCCGCCCGCTCGGCGAGAGCGCAGCTTACGCGCCCGACGCGCTCGCGCCATGCCGCGTCGTCGCCGCGCGCGGGAACCACCCCCGCCCCCACTTCGTCGATGACGACGACGTCGAAGGGCTCGAGAAGCGCGAGCGCTTGCTTCTCGTCGCAGGCGCGGACAAGCTCCTCGCACCCGACGGCGACGCGGCCGCGATGTTCGCCCGATGCGGCCTTTCCCGAGCTCGCAAAGCCCGTCGCACGCGAGGCGTCCCCGCTCATGTCCGCAAGGCCCGCCGCGCAAACGAAGTCGCCTTCCGAGAACCCGAGCGTCTCGCGGACGAAGGTTTTCTTGCCCGAATGGATGCCGCCCACGACCAGGATCACAGCGCGCTCCCCACCGCGAGCGCGGCGAGCATGGCGAGCTCGGCCCACTGCAAAAACCACCCGGCAGTGTCGCCGGTCACGCCGCCGAAGCGGCTTATGGCGACATGGCGGTACCATGCGAACACGGCAAGCGCCGCCGCGACCATGCATGCGCCTATTACCTGGCCAAACGCGATCATCCCGGCAGATGCCGCCACGGCGAGGGCGGCAAGGGGCGCCACGATCCCGGTGCGCTTCTTCGCGGGCGAAAGGCTTGCCGCCATGCCGTCTGAGCGCGCCCCCGGCCAGCATTCGACGGCGATCCCCGAAAGCGCGCGGGAAAGCACGAGCGAGCACATAAGGGAAAGGAACACGCCCGCCGTAAGGGGCAGCGTCGTGAACAGGGCGAATTGCATGACCAGGTAGAGCGCGACGGCTATCGCGCCGAACGCCCCCGCCCGCGGGTCGTGCATGATCTCGAGCTTCTTCTCGCGCGGGGCATAGCTTGAAAGCGCGTCTGAGGTGTCGCACAGCCCGTCGAGATGGATGCCGCCCGTCACCGCCACGGGGATCGCCACGAGCACGCAGGCCACGATCGCGCTAGGCAGCCCCATTAAGTTCGCAATATGCCCCCATGCGGCCATGAGGAACCCCTCAACAAGACCTACCAGGGGAAACGCAGCCAAAGCATGTTCGGTTCCCTCTTTTGTCCATACCGATTTCGGGACAGGGATGCGGGAGAACGTGCCGAACGCCGCGCCGATCGCCTCTCGTGCCTTCACCGTGTCGCACCTTCGCCTTTCATCCATACGGGAATCCCGCACACCACTTCCACTACCTTGTCGGCGCGCGATGCCGCCCGCGCGTTCACCTGCGCGAGGGCGCGCCGCCACGCCTCGGTCCCCTCATCGTAGCGCACGCCGTCGCGAAACACGTCGACGGTGACCACCACCGCGTCGTCGGCCGCGGCCACAAGCGCCTCGATGCCGCGAAGCGCCGCCTGTGCCGCCCCGTCCGCGTCGAGCGCGCAAGGGGGCGCACCCGCGAACAGCTCGTTCGCCACAAGGTTGCCGACGTCTTCAAGGAGAAGCGTGCAGCCGGCGGGCACCTGCGGCGTGAGCGCCTCGACGTCGCGCGCGCGTTCGAGCGTCTGGAACCTCTTCCCCTCGCGCAGCGCACGGTGCCGTGCGACGCGGCGGGCGCCGGCCTCGCCGGTTGCGTCCATCGTCGCCACGTACACGCGCGGGCCCGGGCCCGCCAGGCAAAGCGACTCGGCGAACTCGCTTTTGCCGCTCGCCGCGCCCCCTATGACGAGCGTCATCATAGGTCGGTCCCTAAATGCTCGTAGGCCTTCATGCCCGTTGCGGAAAACGTCTTCCCCTCTCGATACACGCAGAGCGCGGAGTCGATAAG
>CAKTSW010000403.1 GCA_934613165.1 uncultured Ellagibacter sp. | reverse complement strand
CAGCAGCACGCCGACAAGCCCGCGCGGTCGGGCAAGCGCTCGGGGAAGGCCTCGCAGCATGCGAAAGGCCAGGCCGGCAAGCCCGAAGAGCAGCAGCCGGCCGCCGATGCGCCTGACGAGGGCGCGGTCGCAGCGGAAACGCCCGAGGAAGACGCGGCGGTTGCCGTGGAAGCTGCCGGGGCCGCTGAAGCCGATGCGTCCAATGCGCCTGAGGCGGATGAGGTTTCCCGCAGCGCCAAGCCGCGCCGCCGTCGCGGGCGCCGTCGCAAGGGCGCGTCTGCGCATGCGGCCGAGGCCGAAGCCGAGACGCAGGTTGCTTCCGACGCCGCGCCCGGCGAAGAGCTTGCAGACGATGCCGCGGCCGACGAAGAGGCTGCGCCAGAAAGCGCGCCTTCGCCCGATGTTTCGCCTGCCGAAGAGAAGCCCGTCGTAGCCGCATCCGGTTCCAAGTCTGAGAATCCCGGCGTGCACGCTGTTGAGTCGCTCGAAGCCGTAGGCCAGGGCGCTTCCGATACTGCGAATCAGGAGATTTCCGTCGCATCCGTCAAACCCGATCATGCGTCCGCATCCGCAAACGCCGCTGCTCACGGCTCCGCCAATGCGAAGGCGGAAGAGGCCGCCGGCGATGCCGCTTTTGCTCGCACAGGTGCAGTAGGGGAAACCGCGTCGGCGGGTGCTCCCGTCGACGACGCCCCGGCGCAGGGTGCCTCCGAAGCGCCTGCGTCAAAAGCCGCCTCATCGCGCGGAAAGAAGCGCCCGCAACGCTCGCGCAAGCCGAAGGCAGCCCGCAACAAGCCCGCATCCCCCGATGACTTCATTCGCCAGACGGTCGGTGGGGTGGGGCCCGACGGCGTTGCCGTGGCCGAGCTCGCCCGACAGGTCCGCGCGCGCTTCAAGTCGTTCAAGGTGCGCGATCTGGGGTATCCCCACATGGCAGGCTACCTCGCCGACGTCGAAGGCGTGCGCGTCTACAAGCAAGGCCGCGAGAACTGGGTCGCGAAGGAATAAGCGCGCCGCCGTGAAGATATGAGGGAGCTTCGAATTATCCGTTAGCGAACAAAGTAAAGAGGCTTCGAGTAAACCCCGCCTGCATCAGATCCGTCAGATGCAGGCGGGCAGAATTCTTTAAGGTTTCTCTCAGGTAAAAACTAGGGCGAGCCCCAGTGGGTCCCGCCCTTACAAAACCAATCGGTTTTTACGTTCGATTCATTATCACCGCCCCGGAAGCCATATGTCAACGAAACCCCGAGACTGTTCTTTTTTGACTTGCCTCCCCGTTGTTGTTTTCCGATCGTCTAACCGGGCAACCCCCCCTTACGCCTTCATACTCGCGGTGAAGTCGTGCGAGGCTACGAAGGCTGTCAGGTCGTCTTCCCAGGTCGGCATCGTGTACACGCCCGTCAGGCGCGCCATCATGTTGTCGAGCTCGATGCGGTAGCCGTGCTCGGGCTTGCTCGACCCGCGCAGGTTGCCGATGGGCTCGCCCGCCAGCTCGAAGGCGCGCTCGAAGAACTCGAAGCGGCTCGTCACGCCCGTGCAGGCGGCGTGGAAGGTGCCGAACTCCTCGGACTCCATCACGCAGGTGACGAACTTCGAGAACGTGTCGACCGAGGTGGGGCAGGCGAACTGGTTGGCGGGCACGTACACCGTGTGTCCCTCGCGACTGCGGCGCAGCGCGGTCGCGATCATGTCGTCGGGTTCTGCGGTGTAGACCCACGACGAGCGGATGATGATGTGGCGGCGGTTCAGCTCGTTCACGAAGCGCTCGCCGGCCAGCTTGGATTTCCCGAACACGTGCGGCGGGTTGGGCACGTCGAACTCGTTGAAGGCGCGGTCGCTCGCGGCGGGGAACAAGTCGTCGGTCGACAGGTGCACGAGCACCGCTTCCTGCCTCGCGCTCGCGATGGCGAGGTTGCGCGCGCCGAGCGCGTTCACCTTGTAGGCCTCGTCGGGATCGGCCTCAGCCTCGGTGCGGCTTGCGAACGCGGCGCAGTTGATGACGAAGTCGGGGCGCTGCGACTCGGCGTAGTAGGAAACCTCGGACAAGTCGGTGATGTCGACGTCCTTGTCGCTCGTGAGCACGGTGTAGCGGCTGTGGTCGAGCGCCTGGTTGATGGCGCG
>CAKTSW010000402.1 GCA_934613165.1 uncultured Ellagibacter sp. | reverse complement strand
GAGCGCATCTGCGGCATCTGCGCGTTCGGGCATTCCATGGGCTACGCCGAAACGGTCGAAAGCCTCATGGGCGTCGAGATCCCGCCGCGCGCGCAGTACCTGCGCACCATCTGGCATGAGCTCTCGCGCGTGCACTCGCACATCCTCTGGCTCGGCCTTGCCGCCGACGCCTTCGGGTTCGAAAGCCTCTTCATGCACTGCTGGCGCCTGCGCGAGCGCGTGCTCGACATCTTCGAGAAGACCACCGGCGGGCGCGTCATCTTCTCGGTCGTGAAGGTCGGCGGCGTCGTGCGCGACATCGATGCCGTGCAGTTCGCCGAGATCAAGCGCGTGCTCGAGGGCATCAAGGACGATTATCGCCAGATCATGAACGCGTTTCTGAAGGACTCCTCGGTGAAGAACCGCACCGTCGGGGTGGGGCACATCAGCCACGACGACGCGCTCGCGCTTTCCATGGTCGGGCCCTTCGCGCGCGCCTCCAACGTGAACTACGACGTGCGCATGCTCGGCCGCGGCGGCTACGGGGCGCTCAGCGATTTCGCGCCCATCTTGGACGACCAGGGCGATTGCTACGCTCGCTGCAAGGTGCGCGCGCTCGAGGTGCTCCAATCCATCGACATCATCGAGGAGCTCATCGACAAGATCCCCGAAGGCGACATCGCCGTGCCGGTGAAAGGCTCCCCGGCGAAAGGGTCGGAGGCGGCGAACGTGGTGGAGCAGCCGCGCGGCGAATGCTACTACTACGCGCGCGGCAACGGCACGAAGTACCTTGACCGCATGCGCATGCGCACGCCGACCTCGCAGAACCTCGCGGGCATGACCTCTGCGCTCGCCGGGTGCGACCTCGCCGATGTGAACATGATCATCCTCACCATCGACCCCTGCATCAGCTGCACGGAAAGGTAGGCGCACATGGGTGGATTCAAACTGGGCAAGATGACGCTCGGGTCGCTTTTCAAGAAGCCCGAGACCGTCTGCTACCCTGCGGAGAAAAAGGAAGCGCCTGCCGGGCTTAAGGGGCATATCACGAACGACGTGAGCGTGTGCATCGTCTGCGGCATCTGCCAGCGTCGCTGCCCCTGCGCGGCCATCACCGTCGACAAGCCCGATCGCACCTGGACGATCGACAAGTTCCGCTGCGTCCAGTGCGGCACGTGCGTGCTGGAATGCCCGAAGCACTGCCTCCATATGGAACCGGGCTGGCCGGCGCCCGCGAAGAAGATGTACACGGAAACGGTGAGCGTGCCCGAGCATCCCAAGCCGCAGAAGAAGGCGGCGGGGGAGTAGCCGGTAGCACCTCGCCGGTACCCGCCCGCGCTCGGCACGGGCGGGGGTGCGCCCGGCGGCTCCGGCCACCCGCGGGAACTTCGAAGAGCGAACGAATAAGGAAGGTTGTCGTCGATGGGTTTTCTCGATAATGCGCAAGATGTGCTCGGCAAGGGCGTTTCCGCTGCGAGGGGCGCCGTTTCCGGCATCGCGGTGGAGCAGCTGCCGTTCATGCGGGGCTTCGTGCGCCTGTGCAGCGACGGCTGGGAACAGGGCTGGCACGAGCGCAACGGCGGGAACCTCACCTATCGGTTGACTGGCGTCGACGTCGAGGCGTGCCGCCCGTACTTCAGCGCGACGCCGTCGGAATGGGCCGCTCTCGGCGTTCGGGCCGAGAACCTCGGCGGGGCGTTTCTCGCCGTGACGGGCGCCGGCCGCTACATGCGCAACGTCGCGCTCGACCCAGCGCACAACGTCGGGATCGTGGAGATCAGCGACGCGGGCGACGCCTGGCGCATCGTGTGGGGCTTGAAGGACGGCGGCCGTCCCACCTCCGAGCTCGCGTCTCACGTCCTCATCCATTCGGTGCGCATGGAGGCGACGGGAGGGGAGTGCCGCGTGCTCTACCATGCGCACCCCTCGAACGTGGTCGCTTTGACGGCGGTCATGCCGCTCGACGCGCGCACCATCACGCGCGCTCTGTGGAAGGTCATGACCGAGTGCATCCTCGTGTTCCCGAAGGGCGTCGGCGTCGTGCCGTGGATGGTGCCCGGCGGCCGCGACATCGCGCTTGCCACGTCCGAGCTCATGAAAACCTACGACGCTGCCATCTGGGCCCAGCACGGTCTGTTCTGCTC
>CAKTSW010000401.1 GCA_934613165.1 uncultured Ellagibacter sp. | reverse complement strand
GTGTACAGGTCGAGCAGCGCCTGCGTGGGGTGCTGGTGCTTGCCGTCGCCGGCGCAGATGACGTGGACGCCCGAGACGTCGGCGACCTTGCGCGGCGCGCCCGCGTGCTTGTCGCGCACGACGATGGCGTCGATCTTGTACGAGCAAAGCGTGCGCACGGTATCGGTGAGGCTTTCGCCCTTCACCGTGGAGGAAGACGACCCGCCGAAGTTGAGCGTGTCGCACGAGAGACGCTTTTCCGCCAGCTCAAACGACGAGCGTGTGCGGGTGGAGGGCTCGTTGAACATGTTCACGACGGTGAAGCCCTTCAGCGTCGGCACCTTCTTGATGCGGCGCTCGTTCACCGCGCGGAACGTGGCGGCGGTGTCGAGAATGCGCGTGATGTCTTCCGCTGAGTACTCGGTGATGTCGATGAGGTGTTTATGATTGAAGCCCATCCGCTACACCTCCGCGATCTTTTCCTGGGTGCCGCCGAGCGGCGCGGAACCTGCGCGGTCGCCGGGCGCCATGTCGAGCACCTCGACCGCCGAGACGCCGTCGACTTCCTCCAAGAACAAACGCACGTTCTCATGAGAGGCGGACGGCACGTTCTTGCCGACGAAATCGGCGCGGATGGGAAGCTCGCGGTGGCCGCGGTCGACCAAGACGGCAAGCTGCACGCAGGCGGGGCGCCCGATGTCGGTGAGCGCGTCGAGGGCGGCACGGATGGTGCGGCCGGTGTAGAGCACGTCGTCCACGAGGACGATCGTCATGTCGTCGATGTCGAACGGGATGTCGGTGGAATGGACCTCGGGCGAGAGATGAGTCGCGAAATCATCGCGATAGAAGCTGATGTCGAGCTTTCCGAGCGGCACCTTCGTACCCTCGATCTGCTCGATCTTCGCGGCAAGGCGCTTCGCGAGCAAGTCGCCGCGCGTCACGATGCCGACGAGGGCGATGTTGTCCGCGCCCTTGTTCGCCTCGAGGATCTGGTGGGCGATGCGCGTGAGCGAGCGCTCGATTTCGTCTGCGTCCATGCAGACGGCCTTCACTGCGTTTGAATCTGTCATACGCTCCCCTCTTCTATCAGGGATGCAGACAGACCGCTCGGTATAGCAAGAAACGAGCCTCAGTGAGGCTTCGATGTTCTCGCGTTCCTTGTCGGTCTCTCTGTACCGCTTTTAAAGGACTGTTGGCAGTATAGGGCACGACGCCCCTGCGCGAAACCCTCGTTTAGGCACATGGCCGAAAAAACAGGAGGGGCGCAAGGGGGCGTCGAGGCGCAGACGAGGCGAGGATGAGGCTACATCGGTGGAAAGCGCACGATGAGGTAGACGGCGGAGACCACGATCGTGAGCACCATCGTGGGGAAGCCGACCTTGAAGAACCGCGCGAAGGTGATCGACGTGCCGTTCTTCTTGGCGATGTCGGACATGACCACGTTGGCCGAGGCGCCGATAAGCGTGCCGTTGCCGCCGAGGCAGGCGCCCAAGGACACCGCCCACCACAGAGGTGCCACGTCCATGCCGGTGGCCTCCATGGACATGAGGATCGGGATCATGGTCGCCACGAACGGGATGTTGTCGAGGAACGACGACACCACAGCCGACGCCACGAGCAGCACGATCATGGCCGTGAAGGTGGAGCCGCCCGTCACGTCGACGAGCGCCTGGGCGAGCATGCCGATCACGCCCACCTCCGAGAGGGACCCCACGATGATGAACAGCCCCGCGAAGAACACGAGGGTGGTCCACTCGACGTGCATGAGGGCGTCCTCGATGCGCTCGCCCGAGACGAGCATGAGCACGCCCGCGGCCGTGAGCGCCACGACGCACGACTCGATGCCGAGCGAGCCGTGGAGCATGAAGCCCACCACGACGAGGAGAATCATGATGACGCTTTGGCGAAGCAGGATCGGGTTCTTGATCTCCTCGCGCTCGTCGAGTTCCATGATCGCGCTCTTATGCGCGTCGTCGACGTGGAGCTTGCGCCCGAACAGCACGTAGAACAGAAGGACCATCGCCACGAGCGAGAGAATCGCCGCCGGGGCATCGTATACGATGAAGTCGGCGAACGTGAGGCCGGCGGCCGAGCCGATCATGATGTTGGGCGGGTCGCCGATCAGCGTCGCCGTGCCGCCGATGTT
>CAKTSW010000400.1 GCA_934613165.1 uncultured Ellagibacter sp. | reverse complement strand
TCAAGCTCGTCCTTCTTGAACTGCGTGCGCGGCTGATCGGGGTTCGGCGACACGCTGTCGATGGGAACCTCCTCCGACGCGCGCACGACTTCACGGGACGACACTTCCTCGCGGGCCTTTTCCTCGATTACGGGAGCCGCCGGGCGCGGCGTCGCGCGGCGTTGGACGACACCCTTGATGTGGATGTTGTCTTCTGGGTACGTCTCGTTGATTTCCTCGCGCTCGAGTTCCGCCTCGACTTCGAGGCGCTCAAGCGGGGGTTTCGGGGCAGGGGACACCTGCTCTCGCGACGCAACCGCGGGAACGGGGGAAACCGCCGGGTTCGAGGCGACGGTTTCCTCGTACGACCCCAGCAGGGCGTCAAGTCCGCGACCAAGGCCGCCTTTTGAATTTCTAGCCACGGGCGATCACTTCCTTAGCAAGTTCAACGTACGATTGAGCACCTTTGCCAGCCGGATCGTATTGCGTGATCGGCTGCCCGAAGCTCGGAGCCTCGGAAAGCTTCACCGTACGGGGAATGGACGTTTCGAATACAAGCTTGCCGAAATACTTTCGAACTTCTTCCGAGACTTGTCGCGACAGCGTGGTCCGCGTGTCGGACATGGTGAGCAGGACGCCGAAGATGTCGAGCGACGGATTCAGGCGCGTTTTGACACGTTTCATCGAATCGAGAAGTTTTGTCACACCTTCGAGGGCATAGAACTCGCACTGGATGGGAATAAGCAGCTTGTCCGCCGCGACGAGCGCGTTGATGGTGAGCAGGCCAAGCGAAGGCGGGCAATCGATGAACACGTAGTCGTAGCGACCGCGCATCGGACCGATCGCATCCTTCAGCCTGTTCTCGCGCGCCATCTCGGAGACGAGCTCGACTTCGGCGCCGGCAAGGTTGATCGTCGCGGGAACGACGTCGAGTCCGGGCGACACGTCGGGGATGATGATGTCGTCGAGCATGACGTCGTTCAGGAGCGCGTCGTAGATGCAGTAGCGGACGGCCCCCTTCTCGATGCCGAGACCGCTCGAGGAATTGCCCTGCGGATCGAGGTCGATGAGGAGAACCTGCTTGCCGCGTTCCCCGAGGGCAGCCGACAGATTGATGGCGGTCGTCGATTTGCCAACGCCGCCCTTCTGGTTGATGATCGCCACTACCTTCGTCTGGCCGATGACGTGCGTCACCGGTTTCTTATCGGCCAGGGTCTTCATGGGCACGACGCGCGACTGGTCCTCGATTTCAGGCGGGGCGGGAACAGGGTCCCTCTCGATCACCTGAACATCCTCGACATCGATTCCGTCGTTGTCGTCATCAGCGGCGACAGCAACAGGAGAAGCGGCTTCCTTTTCCGCTTCAACGACAGCCCGTGTTTCTTTTTTTTCGCGTTTGAGACTATCGAACCAGCCCACCAATGGCCCCCTTTCGTAACTTCAGACAAGTATAGATGTTTCACGTGAAACATCTACGGACGTTTCGATGAGAAACGGTTATTTCAGCGGCCGTTTTTGAGCCATCCCCGTTTTACGCGGAAGCTTAACATCAGGCTGCTTGAATTTCTTCATCACGAACATGCGGCGTGTCGTTTCGCCGTCGCTCAGCAAGAACGTGTCGTCATGGACGAGCGTAAGCCCCAGCTTGTCTTGCAGAGAGAGCGCATGGTCGCGTTCCTCGTCGGAGAGGTGGGACTTGTAGCACACGAGCAGTCCGCCCTCGAAAAGAAGCGGCGAGGCAAGCTCCATCAACGACGGGAGGGAGGAAAGGGCGCGCGCCGTCAGCACGGCGAAATGCTCCGGCATCTCCCTCGCAAGGTCCTCGATGCGGCCGGCGTACGTGCTCACGTTTGCAATGCCGAGACGGTCGACGATGTCTTGGATGATCGCCGTCTTCTTCTTGACGGAATCGACCAGAAGCGCTTCCCTGCCTGTCTTGACAGCCAGAGGCACTCCGGGGAAACCGCCGCCCGTTCCCAGGTCGGCGTAAGGGCCCTCGGGCGCCTCGTCGACGTACTTCAGACCCGAAAGAGAGTCCTCGATATGGAGAACCTCGGCGCTTTCCCGCGACACGATGCGGGTGAGGTTGGTCGTCTCGTTCGCAACGAGCAGCTCATCGAGATATCGCTCGATGACATCCATTCGGTTCTCCTCTCGT
>CAKTSW010000399.1 GCA_934613165.1 uncultured Ellagibacter sp. | reverse complement strand
CGCCTCGGGGCCGCTCGCGAGCGCAAGGGCGAGGGCGGCGTCGGCGCGCAACGCAAGGGCGGGTTCGGCCTGTTCGCGCGCGGCGTCCCCTTCCCCGCGAGGCCTCCACGCCCGTTGCAGGTCGCGAAGCGCCGCCTCCCTGCGCTGGCTCGGCTCATCGTCGCCCACGAACGCGGCGAGCCCGAGCATCCGCGCACGCATCGCAGGGTCGGCCGCGCGGGCGAACGCGATGCTTTCGGCGAGGAACGCGGCGCTGCGGGCGTCGTCGAGAACCGCAAGACGGACCGCCTCGTCGGCGATGAGGGAAAGCCGGCACGACCCGTGACGCTTGTCGACGAAGGAGAACAGCTCGTGAGCCGCCTTGAAGCACCCGCCTCGCGAAAGGTCCGCGCCGTGCTCCGCGAGCCACAGCGCGCACGAGTCCTTCTTCGCGAGCACGCGCATGATCGCGCAGGCGCGATTTCCCAGCCCACGGGCGAGCAAATCGTTCGCAAGGCGGATGACGAGGCCGTTCGCCGTGTCGCAGGTCGAACGCGCCGCCATCGCGTCAAGCCTGCGGGAAAACGCCGCCGCGAGCGTCGCCGCGTCGATGGGAGCCGCCGCGAAGGACGCTTCCCGTATGCTCACGCCGAGAAACGGGTAATCCTCTTCCGCCCTTGAAAGCGCCTCGCGCGCCGCGCCTTCGGCAAGGTAGGGCCTGATGTCGAGCGGCGTGCCGGCGCCGAGCGCCAGGGCGAGGAACATCGCGAGCAGCATGCTCGCCGACGGCTCGTCAGCCGCGACGCCGCGCAAGACCGCCGAACCGTCGTCTTCTCCCCACGCGACGCACGCGATGCGCCTGCCGGCGGAAGGCGCATCGGACACGCGGGGCGCGCCGGCCGCCTCGGCATCGCTTAAGAGCATCTGCCGGGCCGAAAGCTTCAAGCGGTCGCGATGTCGCTCGGCGAAGGCGTCGCAGGAGGGAACGCAGGTCGCGATGACCTCGTTTCCCGCCGAGAGCAGCTCGTCGACGACGCCCGAGAACGCGTCGGCGCGCGCAACGTCCATGCGCGGCACGTCGTCGAACACCACGAGCGAAGGCTGCGCGTCCGCTTTGCGGATCGCCTGCGCCATGCCTCCCGCGTCAAGGTCGCACAGAAAGCACGGGCTCGACGCGTTCACCCAGAACGTGTGCCGGAACGAGAACACGACCTCGGCGTATTCCGAGGCGAGCAAGGTTTTCCCGAACCCGGTGGGAGCGACGACGAAGCGCGCGACGCCCCGGTCGCGAAGGAGTCGCGCTATGAGGTCGGGGCGGGAAACGATGGACCGGTCTTTAAGGTGCTTGGGGCGCCTTCCCTTGCAGGCGGCGGAATAGAGGAAACCTGACATGGGCAACTCCTTCGGATGACGTGCCAAAACGTTGCCCTATCATACGGTAGCTACCTTATTTTATATGAGTACCGCAATCGACTAAACCGATTATCGGGAGCGTTTTCGCCGAACAGAGCGGCGAAAACGGGTCAGGTCGGCCGCCGCATGAGGCAGCCAACCACACAGGAAACGAGGCGCGAAACCCCATCAGTCGCACCGAAAATGCGTTTACTACCGCGAAAAGAAAAAATTTCTTCTTGTTAAAACCGTGTTGGAAAAAGACGCCCTTTCCGCGCGCAAATCAAGAAAAAAGCCCCGAACGACACCGCACAAGCGGGGTTCGAGGCCTTCTGCACGCAACGGGCGCGTTGGCGCCCGTTTGCACGTTTGCTCTATTTCTTCGACAGCAGCTTCGAGATGCGGTCGGAGTAGACCACGTCGGTGAGGCCCGCCTCTTTCGCGAGGTCGACCACCGGCGCGTCGTTCCAGAGCTCCTCCAGGCGGTAGAACTCGCGCGTCTCGGGCTGGAACACATGCACGACGACCTCGCCGTAGTCGAGCAGCGACCACGACCCGTCGCGGGTCCCTTCGCGATGGAGCGGCTTCACGCCGCCCTTGTCGCGCAGCTCGTCTTCGATCTCGTCGACAATCGAAGAGACCTGACGGCTGTTCGATGCGGTCACAATCACGAAGTAGTCGGTTTCGCCGACGAGCTCGGCGACGTTCTGCACGACGATGTCGCTTGCCTTCTTCTCGTCGGCAGCGACCGCCGCGATAAGCGCAAGCTCGCGC
>CAKTSW010000398.1 GCA_934613165.1 uncultured Ellagibacter sp. | reverse complement strand
AGCATGAGGATGACGAGCACGGCGCAGATGGCGGCGATCCAGAGGTTGCCGTCGGAGATGTCCTGCCCGGGCGCGCCGAAGACGCCCTTGATGTAGGGAACGACAAGGCCGGAGGAAAGCACGGGCAGAAGCACGCAGCACACGCAGACGAGCCCCGCCATGAGCAGCAGCGCCGCCCATTCCGATTTATGCACGGTGACCTCGACGTTATCGGGGTTGCCAGCGATGCCCGAGAGCTTGCCGAGCCACTTGCCCCAGAACATGAAGGTCGCCGCCGAGCCAAACGCAAGCAGGATGATGAGCGCGACGTTGCCGGTGTTCACGAACGACACGAGCGTCGCCCACTTGGCGATGAGCATGCCGAAGGGCGCGATGAACATGCACATGATGCCAAGCATCATGAAGCGCGCAAGGCGCGGCATGCGTTCGAAAAGCAGGTCCATGTCCTCGATGTTGCGGCTGCCGATATGGTGCTCGGCCGTGCCGACGCACAGGAACAGAAGGCTCTTCGCGACCGCATGGAAGATGATGAGCAGGATGGCGGCCCACACCGCCTCCGACGTGCCGACGCCCGCGCACGCGGTGATGAGGCCGAGGTTCGCGATCGTCGAGTACGCGAGCACGCGCTTGGCGTTGCTCTGCGATATGGCCATGAACGAGCAGAGCGCGAACGTGAGCCCGCCGACGAGCACGACCATGACCGACGGCACGACGCTCACCGCGAAGATCGGCGAGAGCTTCACCAGGAGGAAGACGCCCGCCTTCACCATCGTCGAAGAGTGGAGCAGCGCGGATGTCGGCGTGGGCGCCACCATCGCGCCGAGAAGCCAGGTGTGGAAGGGCATCTGCGCGGCCTTCGTCATGCCGGCGAACGCGAGCAACGTCGTCGGCAGAAGCACGAGCGCGGGAAGCGTCGTGCCGAGCGAGACGAACGTAGCGAACGACAGCGGCAGGCCGCACACGCCGAGGTACACGATGGCGATTTGGAAGGCGATGCCGCCGAGCAGGTTCATGACGATCTGGCGGAACGCGTTGTTGATCGCCTCGTCGGTCTTGGTGAAGCCGATAAGGAGGAACGAGCACAGCGTGGTCACTTCCCATGCCGTGTACATCCACGACATGTTGTCGGCAAGCACGATGTTGTACATGGCCGCGAGGAACGCGAACATGAGCGCGAAGAACCACGGGCGGCGGTCGGCGGCGGGCTTGCCATCATGCTGCTCGTGAGCCTGGAAGTCCTTCATGTAGCCGAGCGCGTACACGCAGATGCCCGAGCCGACGATGCCGATGATGAGGGCCATGATGACGCCGAGCGCGTCGACGCGCATCGTGGTGGAAAAGTCGTGGCCGCCGGGGCCCGCGAACTCGAACCACAGCGTGACGAGAATCTGGATGGCTGCGAGCACAAACGCGAACACGCGCTTGTAGCGCACGGCGTAGCACACGACGAACAAGGCGACCGTGAGGTCGATCAGAAGGTTCACATAGGAAAGCGGATGCGAGAGCTCGGCGGGAAGTTCGATGACCGCGACGTCGGGCCCCGCGAACTGCACGGCGAAGACGATGGAGAGCACCGCGATCACAGCCGCGAAGCCGATCGTCAGGACATCGCGCGCCCGGTCGCTGCGCACAACGAGCAGCAGCAAGGCCGCCACGCACGGCACAAGGATAAGGGAGGCTATCAACTCCATCGCATACTCCTTTGCTTTCTCTTGCTTTCCCGCGATTGCGCGGGCGAATACGCCCGAGATGCGGGAAGAAACGGAAAACCTCCGTCGAAAAAGCACTTTAGCAAAAGGGAGTGCGCGAGCCGCACAACCATACGCACGGGGCCTGAAATGCTCGGTAAAAGGGGGCAAATCAGATAACAATTAACCAAAGCAGCCGCTCACCTGCGCATATCGCCACTCGGCAAGGTAGTGTACCCGTTTCGGGACTGTTCTTGAAAAACCTCGCAATAGCGAAAAGCGGTGCTCGGGCATCATGGCTCGAGCACCGCTTCATAGAACAATCTTTGCCAACAGCGTTAGCGCTTCTCGGTCAACCTTCTCCGCGCGGAAATCGCGATCACGCAGGCAGCACATGATGAAATCGCCAGCAACGTGAAGCCGATAACGGGCGAAGCGTCTCCCGTCGAGGAAAGCGTCA
>CAKTSW010000397.1 GCA_934613165.1 uncultured Ellagibacter sp. | reverse complement strand
AGTCGTCGTCAGTTCCGACTCGGTATTCCCCTTCTGGAATCTGCATTCCTTCTCCCCTCTCGTCTTTGAGGTTTTAACTGACGACCTCGATTATGGGGAGCGGCGACATCATGCGCTAAACGACGAAACGGCATGGAGCAATGACGTTTCGGAAAGCGGGCGTTATTTCCCGTATTCGGTTATCGATTCGTTTCGTCTGAAAGGAATGCGCGGAACTGGGCAAGCGCTTTGTTATCCTCGTCATCGCGAACAGCGACGCAGCAGTCGACGGAGAAGGAGTCGTCGTCGAAATCGCATATCACCATGTCATCACGCAGGCGAATGCGCTCGTCGTTGCGCAGTCCCGTCGTGAACACGTAAACGCATTCGGCGGGTGCGTCGAAAAAGAAACTGGCCTGCGAAGTGGGATTGAAGCGATAGAACCGCGGACGGAACCCGTGGTCGGCGCATAATTCCATGATGCAGCTCTTCAGGGGGTGCGCGAGCTCCATGCTGCACATGATGGGAACGCCGTCGAGGTCGGAAGGGAGAAGACGCTCCTTCAGCGCGAGGGGATGATCCTTCCTGCACCATACGACGAGCGGTTCCCTCATAAGGCTGTACTCGGTCGTCCCCTCGGGAGCCCTGCTCGCCTTGTTCACCGGATTGTACCCGAGGCCAACATCAACCAGGCCCTCTTCGAGTGCTTCGCCAGAGGCTTTATACGCTTCATTCCTTAAATAGAAATGGAAGGGAACGCTGCATTTGCCTGAGAAGGCGTGCATGATGCGCTCAAGCTCGCACATGCCCCCAGAGAAGATGAAAGGGTCCCACACCGCAATTTCGAAATCAGACTTCTTCTCTATCCTCCGGCATTCATCGATCGTTTTATGGAGGCGGCCCATGACGTCGACGATACCGTTGTAAAAGCGAACGCCGGCCGGGGTAAGACGCCCTTTGTCTTGTCGATTCACCAGGCTAACACCGAGTTCAGATTCAAGAGCGATCAAATGCTTGCTCAACGTCGATTGAGAGATATGCATCTTATTCGCCGCTTCTTCGACGGTCCGGCTTTCAGACCATATGATGAATTCATCGAGCAGCTCTGTTCTCATTCCATTACCCCCCCCCGAAGCGCTTGGCGCGCTTCGAGTAGAACGATTCGATCCCCCAGCAATGCCTTTTTATATCATTCTGTCCAAATTTTGACACAGCGACCGCGGAATCGGAATACCGCCATTCCAATTCACCATAGGACGATGTCAGCCAAGAAGAAATCACCCCCGGTTGGGGGAGTAAGATAAGAGCAGCGATTTACCACCCGCCCTTCCCATTCGAAAGGACCATCATGTACGAGAACAACGAAGGAACGTACGGGAACCTCATCATCCAGGATTTGCACGATCCCCAGGCCGGAACGCCCGAATTCCAGGAGATGTACCGCAAGTTCTCCCGCCGCATCCTGTGGATCGACGACAAGGTGTGCCCCGGGGCGTTCCAGATGAACACGGCATGGTACCATTCCGTGCCCGAGAAGGACCCGGTATTCGAAGAGCACTCCCACGACTCCGACGAGCTCGTCGGGTTCTTCGGCTCGAACCCCGAGGACCCGTACGATTTGGGAGGGGAAATCGTGATCACCCTGAATGGCGAGGAGCATCGCATCACGCGATCGAGCATCATCTTCTGCCCCGCCGGCATGCCCCACATGCGCATGAGCATCCGCCGCGTCGACCGCCCGATCTTTCACTTCTCGGTCGTAACCTCGAAAGCCTACGACAACGGCGCGTATGAGTAAGGGTGGGTGACGGCAAGAGAGGAACCATGCATCTTTTGTGCTCGATTCAAGTAGTTGCATAGGTTTCTAATTGATTAACAATCATCATCCATTTGCAGCAACCCCCGTTTTGTGTGCAGCGACTGCACACAAAACGGGGGTGAAATTGGTTGTTTTCATGTTTCTAACAAGAAGCGAAGTCTTCGACGTGATCTTTTTAGTTAGGTTTCTATCGGTTCCTACTTCCCTTCCAGCACGGGAATCTCCACGTCGTCGTGTTCGTCGAGGTTATCGTCGTATACGTAATGCTTCGTTTCCTTCGCGATCATGCCGGACAGCGCCAGCACGACGATGATGTTCGGGATCGCCATGAGCGCGTTCGTGATGTCGGACAC
>CAKTSW010000396.1 GCA_934613165.1 uncultured Ellagibacter sp. | reverse complement strand
GCCGACGTCTCGGGCGTCCATGTCATCTGCGCCGGCGACGGCAAACATCAGCACCCGACGCAGGCGCTGCTCGACCTGTACACCATCCGCGAGCGCTTCGGGCGCATCGACGGGCTCAAGGTCGGCATCGTCGGCGACATCGGGCATTCGCGCGTCTGCGGGTCGCTCATCCCCGCGCTCAAGATCATGGGGGCCGACGTCACCGTCATCGCGCCGCCGACGCTCCTTCCCGCATCCCCTTCCGCCCTCGGCGCCGACCGAGTGACGAGCGATTTTGACGCGGCCCTGCCCGAACTCGACGTCGTGTACATGCTGCGCATCCAGCACGAGCGGCTCGAAGGCGCGCCGTATCCGAGCCACCGCGAGTACAGCCTTTTGTTCGGCCTGAACGAGGAGCGCGAGAAGCTCATGAAGCCAGAGGCCATCGTGTGCCATCCGGGCCCGGTGAACCGCGGCGTCGAGCTCGACGACTACATGTGCGACCACCCCAAGCGTTCGGTCATCTTGGACCAGGTGTATTCCGGCGTGCTCGTCCGCATGGCCGTTCTCTATCTTTTGCTGGGAGGCAACGACAATGGCATTGATGCTTAAGAACGCCCGTCTCATCGACCCGCAGGTCGGGCTCGACGAGGTGGCCGACATCCTCATCCGCGACGGCAAGATCGTGGAAATCGGCCACGACCTCGCCATGCCGAAGGGCGTCGAGCGCGACCTTTCCGGCAAGATCGTGACCCCGGGTCTTGTGGACATGCACGTTCATCTGCGCGACCCCGGCTTCGAGTACAAAGAAGACATCGAGTCGGGCACGAAGGCCGCCGCGCACGGCGGGTTCACCGCCGTCGTCGCCATGCCGAACACGAAGCCCACCTGCGATAACGCCACCGTCGTCGAGTACGTGCGGCGGCGCGCGGGCGAGGTGGGGCACGCCCGCGTGCTCGTTTCCGGGGCGCTCACCCAGGGGCTTCGCGGCGAGGTGCTCTCCGAGATGGGCGACATGGTCGCGCACGGTGCGGTCGCGTTCACCGACGACGGGCGCGGCGTGCAGGACTCCGGCATGATGCGCCGCACCATGGACTACGCCAAGCAGTTCGACCGCGTGGTCATGTGCCACTGCCAGGACGAGTCTCTCGTGGGCGCGGGCCAGGTGAACGAAGGGGAGTGCTCGACGAGGCTCGGGCTTTTGGGCTGGCCCGCCGAAGGCGAGGAGCTTGAGATCATGCGCGACATCGCGCTCTGCCGCCTCACCGGCTGCGCCTTCCACGCGCAGCATGTCACCACTGCGCGCGGCCTTGACCTCATCCGCCGGGCGAAGGCCGAAGGCCTGCCTGTGACCTGCGAAGTCACGCCGCACCACCTGCTGCTCGACGACTCGATGATCGGCGAGGACTACGATACGAACCTGAAGGTGAACCCGCCTCTGCGCACGAAGGCCGACTGCGAGGCGCTTAGCGCCGCGCTCGCCGACGGCACGGCCGACGCGATCGTCACCGACCACGCGCCCCACGCGGCGTTCGAGAAGGACCGCGAGTTCGAGCTCGCGCCGTTCGGGATGGTCGGCCTCGAAACGTCGCTCGGCCTCATGATCACGCATTTCGTGAAGACGGGCGCGATCAGCTGGGGCAAGCTCGTGGAGCTCATGGCCGTGAACCCGCGCGCCATCGTGCGAGCGGACCGCGTCGCGCTCGAGCCCGGGTGTACAGCCGACCTCACGGTGATCGACCCCGACGCCGAGTGGACGGTCGACGCGGGCGAGTTCTACTCGAAGGCGAAGAACACGCCGTTCGACGGCTGGAAGCTCACCGGGCGGGCGACCGACGTCTACGTCGCCGGCTACGCCACGATGGAAGACGGCAAGGTCGTATCCCCTGCCGTCGAGCAGTAAAGAGAACACGCGCGGGATGGGAAAACGCGCCCCGCGAACGCAGAGAAGTCAAGCTCGCCCCGCGCGGGCGGGCACGAACGAAGGAAGGAATCACGTGAGCGAGATTACGCACAAGCTTCTCGAGAACACGACGAAGACGGACGGCGCGCCCGCCCTGCTCGTGCTCGAAGACGGCGCGGTGTTCGAAGGCACCGCGTGCGCCGCACCGGGCGAGGTGTTCGGCGAGATCTGCTTCAACACGTCGCTTGAAGGGTACCTCGAAGTCATCACCGA
>CAKTSW010000395.1 GCA_934613165.1 uncultured Ellagibacter sp. | reverse complement strand
GTCGCGGCCTTCACCTTCGTGCCCGCGTCGAGCGAGAGGGCGATGACCGTGCCTTCCGTCTCGTTCGACTTCTCGGTCGTGAAGGTGACGTTGTCGAGGCCTTCCTTGTCGATCGCGGCCTTCGCGTCGTCTTGGGTCTTGCCCATGATGTCGGGAACCGCGCGCGGCGTGGCGATCGACACGTTGATGGAGGTTCCCGCATCCACGCGCGATCCGGCCTGGGGGTCGGTGATGAGCACGATGCCCTCGACCTCGTCGGACTTCACCTGCGTGGTGTTGACGCGGAAGCCTTTGCTCTCGAGCACCCAGACGGCGTCGTTTTGCGCCTCGCCGGTGACGTCGGGCACGGTCTTGCCGCCCCAGAGCTCGAGGTAGTAGGTGGACCCTGCGGCGATGACGGCCGCGACGACAAGGACGAGAAGCGCTACGAGCACGTGCTTTCTGCGGGAGCGTTTCTTTTCCTCTGCCGGGTCGGGTGCCTTGAACTCGCGCTGCGCCTTGGGGGGCTCGCCCTCGATCTTGGGGAGCTCCATGGTATCGCCCGAGCGCCAGCTGGGCGCGGGCGGGACATAGCTCGAGTCGACGAGCCGTTCGAGCCCCGAAAGGTCGGCCGTCTTGGCGGAATCGATGTTGATGACCTGCGTCTTGTCGCTTGAGTAGTCGGCGGGCCCTTTTTCCTCGGCGACGTCGATCGCGGGGACACAGGCGGGGTCGAGCGCATGCATTCGACCCGAGCGCGACGGTACGGCTTCGGTGGCGCCGGCGACCTCATCATCTGCCACCCCTTCCCCGCTGCCGTTGGATTCCTCGCCGGCGTCGTCGGGGTCGAGCCCGTCTGCGTCGCCTTCCCCTTCCCCTTCGTCGTCGGGGGCTTCCGCCTCGGTGATTTCCTCGTCGACGTCGGTGAAGTCGTCGAGCTCGTCTTCACCGACGCGCTCAAGCTCCAGTTCGAGCGCGAGCGTGTCGGGAGCCTCCTCGGCGCTGGGTGCGGAGCCCTCGCCCGAGTCGGCTTGCCCGGAAAGCACAGGGAGAGCGACCGTCTTGTCGGACGGACCCGCAAGCGGCGAGCCGCATTCGTTGCAGAACTTGGCGCCGGCTCGATTCTCGCAATGGCAGTTTGGGCAGATCATGTTTCGCGCTCGTCTTTCGTTTTCAATGGCTTATCCGCGCCATTGTAGCCGAAAAGGACGAACCTGCGTTTCATCAACCGAAACAGCGGGTCAGACGCAACAATACCTGCACAAAGATGTGGAGAAACCTCTATCCGGCGCTATCCGGAGCGCGACCAATGCGCGGCTTTCCTATGCGCCTTCGCCGTAGCCGAACTTGCGGATCTGCGTGGCGTCGCGACGCCAGTTCTTCTTCACCTTCACGTTGAGGTCAAGATACACCCGGCAGCCGAGAAGCTGCTCCAAATCGCGCCTCGCCTCGCTGCCGATGCGCTTGATCGCGGCGCCCTTCTTGCCGATGATCATGCCCTTCTGGCTTTCGCGCTCCACGTAGATGGAGGCGGCGATGAGCTCGAGGTCTTTCTTGCGATCGTATTCCATGTGGTCGGTCGCGACGCCGATGGCGTGGGGCACCTCGTCGAAGAACGAGCGGAGGATCTTCTCTCGGATGAACTCGGCGACGACGACCTCGATCGGCTGGTCGGTTTCCATGTCGGGCGGGAACCACGCCGGCCCCTCGGGCAGAAAGAACACCGCCTCCTCGACGAAGGCGTCGACGTTTCTGCCGTTTTTGGCCGAAAGCCCCACCATAGCGTCCCAGGGACCGAGCTTCTCGGCCGCCTCGCGCTGCGCGGCGATCTGCTCGGGCGTGGCGATGTCGGTCTTGGACAGAACGCAGATGCGCTTCGCGTTCGTCGCGCGCACCTGGGCCGCCACCCATTCGTCCCCGCGGCCGATGGGCTGCGACGCGTCGATGAGCATCGCGATGACGTCGACGTCTTCCAAGCCCTTGAGCGCCGACACGTTGAGCTCTTCCCCGAGCGCGTCGTGGGGCTTGTGGAGGCCGGGGGTGTCGACGAGCACGAGCTGGTAGTCGTCGGTCGTGAGCACCGCGCGGAAGCGGTGGCGCGTCGTCTGCGCCGTGCTCGACGTGATGGCGATCTTCTTGCCCATAATGGCGTTGAGCAGGGTCGACTTGCCTGCGTTGGGGCGTCCGACGAGCGTTG
>CAKTSW010000394.1 GCA_934613165.1 uncultured Ellagibacter sp. | reverse complement strand
TAGTAGATCACCTGATAGAATCCATCCGGCAGCTGATTGGGATTCTCGGGATCGATCGTGTTGCCCTTATCATCCTTCACAGTGCCATCCGGTTCCACCTTACCGCCCTCAGGCAGCGTTACACTACCATTCGGTGTCACAACTTCGCCGCCCTCAGGCACCTTCACCGAACCGTTCTCGTCCACAGAAGGCTTCTTCTCAGGATCGGTAGGATTGGGCTTTACCGTAACATCATCGTCCTTGGTGCCGGGATCGACAGGGATCACAATAGAGCCGTCTTCGCCCTGTTCAAACCACAGAGCCACAAGAGTCAGGGCCTTATCGGTCGGCAGAATGCTGCTAGGAACATAGTTCTTTGTTGTATCATCCTTATCCTGCCATCTGGAGAAAACATGCTTCAGCCATTTGAAAGGATTGGTGATTGCCGCAACATCCTTCGCACCCTTAACGGTCTTGTATTCCACCACTTCAGCGGTATCATTGCCAGCCTCATATTTGATGATGATTACCTCAGCAGCAGTATCAGGGGTACCGCCAGGCTTCTGCACTTCCGTGCTGCCATCAGGCTTAATGACAATTGTTCCCGCAGGGTTCTTGACGGGGATCTCAATGGTTCCATCGGGATTGACCTTACCACCATCCGGCATCACGATCTCGGTGTTATCCGGTTCCTTCTTTACAGAGCCACCGTCAGGAACGGTAATGCTGCCATCAGGATTGATGGTGCCAGGCTTCTTGTCGGGGCCGGGCTTTACGGTAATATCGTCACCGCCGCCGGGGAATCCATCCTTACCAGGATTTACGACAGAACCGTCTGCCTTCTCCTGCACCCAAAGCGCGTACAGGGTCAGAGGCTTGCCGTTCTCAACGGTAACGGTCTTATTCAGCGCATAGCTGGTGCCCGTACCGTTGGGTTCGGTATTCCAGCTGGTCTGCTTCCAGCCCTCCAGAGAGGGAGCCACATCAGGAGTCAGCTGCGCGGAACTGGTATCACCATCGTTCCACTTTACCGTCTGCGTAGACTGATTGGTGGAGTCCTTGGCGTCGTTCCACTTAAAGGTGATCGTTGCAGACTTTGCAGTTGCTTCACTGGCTTTCCACTGCGCAACCAGTGTCAGGGTTTCTAAGGTGACAGCCTTGAGCTGCTCAGCGGTGATCGTTTCACCGTACGGCGTACCTGCACCGTTCTCTTGTGTATTCCAGCCGGTAAAGACAAACTTACCGTTGGAGGTAAACTTGTTGGCGGGCAGAGTGAAGTTCTGATTCTTATTCACCAAGCACGCCGCCATGGAGCCAAAGCCATGAGTACCGGGGGCAAACTTGATCGTGAGGAAGTTCTCATTGCCGCCGTTGGGCTTGCTGGGATCAATCGTGACAGAACCACCAGGCTTGGTGGGATCGGGATCAGGGGTCTCGATCTTACCATCCGGGGTGATCACGGTACCGGTGGGAGGTACGATCTCGGTGGTCTCGCCATCTTTGCCGGGAACAACAATGCTGCCGCCACCAGGAACCTTAATGTTGCCATTGTCATCAGGCTTTTCAACACTGCCGCCAGGCGCAGGCTTCACCGTGATGTCATCCTTCTCGCCTTCCGGCTGGAACTTACCGTCCCCACCGGGATGGACGATGGAACCGTCCGTGTTCTGCTTATACCACAGAGCATACAGGGTAATAACCTGTCCCTTCTTGGTATATTCAATTGTTGCACTTTCCTTATAGGAAGTGCCGCTGCCGTTCGCTTCGGTATTCCAGATGTTGAACTGGAAGCTATCTCTGGTGAAGGTGTTGCGCTTCACAGTGATCGGCTCCTTACCAAGCTGGCTGGCCATCTCACCCGTACCGCCATTGGCGTTGTACTTCACCATGTGAATTCCCACAGGCCAAGTATCCGGCTTATTCGGATCGATCTTTCCTTCCACACCGGGGATGGTGATCGTTCCATCAGGGTTCACCTTGCCGCCGTCGGGCAGTTCGATGACGCCGCCGTTGGGCTCCTTGGGCTTGACTTCAATAGAGCCGCCGGGCTTAACGTCAACAGAGCCGTCCTTACCGGGCTCAGGCTTGTTGCCGTCCGGATCGGGCTTGACGACGATTTCCTTGTCCGGCTCCTTATCGGGGTCGGGTTTGATGACAACGCCACCGTTTTCATCCACCGTATACCAATAGGCCGTCAGAGTCGTCTCC
>CAKTSW010000393.1 GCA_934613165.1 uncultured Ellagibacter sp. | reverse complement strand
CATCTAGAGCACCCCTTGGTTTGTCAGGGTCATTCGCTCGACTTCAGAAAGCGGCGCGCTCTTCGTGATGGCGAATACCTTGTCCGCCACGCACTCGACCGAGGCGTCGAGGGCGCAGGATGCGCCGAAGGAGAAGTCGAGGATGCGCTTGGTGAGCGCCTCGGGGGTGTTGAGCAGCCCGAGCACCACCGCGTCGCCCGCCTTAAGGGCGCTGACAATGCGCTCGGCGTCGCCGTAGGACACCGGCTTCAGAACGGTGATGGAGCGCTTCGTGCTGTAGCGAGGCTGCGCCGCGGGGACGGAGGGCGCGGCCTCGGCCTGCTTGGCGGCGATGCTCGCGGCGGCGGAGGACGCAGACGGCTGGCGCGTGAAGGCGCCGACCGTCGAAGCCGTGTCGCCTGCAGCCTTCACAGGTGCCGCGGCGGATGCGGGCGCGGCATGCTTGCCGGAGCTTGCGGGCTTTGCCGGAGAGGGCTCGAACAGCGAGTTCAACCCTTCCGACTTGGTCGGGCGCGAGGCGGCTGCGGCCATGGCCGCCGTGCCTTCGGGGGTCATCGTGGGCGGAAGCGAGGAGTCGACCATGGCGCGCTCGCCGCGGTACGGCGCGTGCGCGGTGGTGACGCGGCGCGAAGCGTACGATTCGCTGTTCGAATTAGACGACGTGCCTGCAGAAGAGTGCGCGCGGACGTCGTCGATCGAGACGAGGTTCGAGATCGTCGAAGTGGAACGCCCCGCCGACGAGCGCGCGCCGCGCGTGGTCACCGGAGCGTACGGGTCGTACTTCGAGCCGGGTTCGCCGTCGTCGTAGTCGTCGCCGTATTCCCCGTAGTCTCCGTACTCGCCGTAATCGTCGTCGTAGCCGTCGCTGTAATCGTCGTAGTCGTCAGCGTAGTCGCCACGCGAGCGCGCGCCGGCATCGCCGAAGCCGAGTTTTGATTTGATGCCGTCTAGCATGCTGTGCTCCGAATTTCTTTTCCCTGGCAGCCCCATGGTGCGTCTCCTGGTTCGTTTCGAGCTGCTTTGCGCGCCGGAATCGGCCAGCGCGCCCAAGCGTGTGCGTAGCGTCGCTTTAGAAGTCGTCGCTGAAGATAGCGCGACCAATGCGAACTATGGTAGCGCCCGCGGATATCGCCTCGCGCCAATCTTCGCTCATACCCATAGAAAGTTCATCGAACGAAAGCGCCCTGTCAGGGGCAAGTTCGCCTTCGATGCGGCCCTTCAGCGCGGCGAGCCCCTCGAAGCATTCGCGGGCAACTTGAAGGTCGCCCTGCGGCGCCATGGTCATAAGGCCCCTCACCCGCACCGCGGGAAGAGCCTCGCATGCCTTGACGAGTTGGAGGGCGTCTTCGGGGGCGACCCCGCTCTTGCTTTCCTCGCCCGAGACGTTCACCTCGATGAGGATGTCCTGGACGATGCCGCGATCGAGCGCGACCTCGCTGATCTTGCGCGCGTGCTTTTCCTGGTACACCGAATGGATGAGCATGGCGGAGTCGACGATGTCGTGGATGCGGCGCGATTGGATGTTGCCGATGAAATGCCACCTCGCCTGCGGGAACTCCGCGTGCTTGGGAACGATTTGGTCGGGGCGGTTCTCGCCGAAGTCGCGGGCGCCGGCATCGAATGCGTCCCGAACGCCGTCGATCCCGACGGTTTTCGAGACGGCTACGAGACGGACCTCCCGCGGGTCGCGCCCGCAGGCGCGGCATACGCCTTCCACTTCTTCTTTCACCTTGGTATAACGTTCAGCGATTCCCATGGTCACTCCTTTAAGAACGGTACGCGATCGCGCCGTGGCGGCCGCAGACGCCGCCCGATGCGCGGTACGAGAAAAACTCATCGGGGGAGCATTTCGTGCATGCCCCGGAAGAAACGACACGGCTCGCCGGCACGCCGGCAGAGGTAAGATCGGACACAATAGCCGCCTCAAGGTCGACATGGCGCGCATCGGGCACGCACGAGGGGCCGAACTCCGACGCGAACCGGCTCGAAACCTCCTCGCCCACCTCGAAGCACGTTTCGCAGATATGCGGCCCTATGTAGGCGTTGTAGCCGCTTGTGCTGGGGGCGTCCGCCTTAAGGTCGCGCTCGTCGAGCTCATGCAGACGGCGCGCGGCCTTCGACGCGATGCGCGAAACGGCGCCGCGCCAACCGGCATGGGCAACCGCGAAGCGCCCGCTCGGCGAGACGAC
>CAKTSW010000392.1 GCA_934613165.1 uncultured Ellagibacter sp. | reverse complement strand
CTCGTAAGGCAGATAGACGGCCTCGCCCTCGCTCACGCCGCCGGACGCGCGAAGGGCGTCCGCGCCCTCGCCGCACGCGAACTCGCACACCCGCGTCGGGCCCGCCGTCGAGAGCTCGTCGAGCACGCATTCGCCGAACACGACCATGCCGCGCTCCACCCCCAGGCTCACAAGCACGCGCGCGAGCGGCTCCACGAGCGAGCCGTCGTACACGCCCATCACCATGAACGCCGGGTTCGCCGGGTTCGTGAGCGGCCCCAAGATATTGAACACCGTGCGGATGCCGAGCTCGCGGCGGATCGGCCCCACGTGCTTCATCGCGCTGTGGTACTTCTGCGCGAAGAGGAAGCAGATGCCCACCTCGTCGAGCAGTTTCGCGGCGAGCTCGGGCGATTGGGCGATGTTCACGCCGAGTGCCTCCAGGCAATCCGCCGCGCCCGACTTGCTCGACGCCGCGCGGTTGCCGTGCTTTGCCACCTTCACGCCGCCCGCCGCGATCACGAGCGACGCTGTCGTCGAGATGTTGAAGCTCTGCGCCTTGTCGCCGCCCGTGCCCACGATCTCGAGCACGCGCCCGGGGTAGTCCACGGCGAGCGCCTTGTCGCGCATGGCCGCCGCGCACCCGGAAATCTCGGCGATGGTCTCGGCCTTCGTGCTCTTCGTGGAAAGCGCCGCCAAAAACGCCGCCGTTTGGGTCGGCGTGGTTTCGCCCGACATGACCTCGTCGATGGTCGCGTACGCCTCGTCGTAGGTGAGGTCCTGCTTGTCGACGATCTTTCGAATCGCTTCCTGGATCATTCGTTCGTCTCCTTACTTGTTATCGTTCGTCGCAGGCGCGCTCGCCGCGTGCGCGATGGAAATGAAGTTGCGGAGCATCGCGTCGCCGCCTTCGGTCATGACGCTTTCGGGGTGGAACTGCACGCCGAACACCGGAAACTCCCTGTGCTCGACCGCCATCACCTCGCCGTCCGCGGTGCGCGCCGTGACGCGCACACAGCGCGGCAGCTCATCCTCGATCGCCGCGAGCGAGTGGTAGCGCGCCACGGCGAACTCCTCCGGCATCCCCTGGAAAAGCGCGCTTCCCGCCTCCGGGCGGATGCGGGAGGTCTTGCCGTGCATGAGCTTTTTCGCGTACCCCACGCGCCCGCCGAACGCCTCGCATATCGCCTGATGGCCAAGGCAAACCCCCAGAATGGGAATACGACCCGCGAACACGCGGCACGCCTCTTCGCACACGCCCGCGTCCGCCGGGCGACCCGGCCCCGGCGACAGCACGAGCGCCGATGGCGCGCGCCGCGCGATGTCGTCGACGGTGACCTCGTCGTTTCGCACGACCTCGATTGCGGGATCGATCGCCCCCATCATCTGGTAGAGGTTGTAGACGAAGCTGTCGTAGTTGTCGATGATGAGGATCATCGGATGCCCCCTTCCGCACGCTCGATCGCGGCCACCACGGCGCGCGCTTTGTTGCGGCATTCCTCGTATTCCGAATCGGGGTCGCTGTCGGCGACGATGCCCGCGCCCGACTGCACGCAGACCTGGCCGTTCTTCTTGTACGCAAGGCGGATGGAGATGCACGTGTCCAGGTTGCCCGCGAAGTCGAGGTACCCCACGGCCCCGCCGTAGATGCCGCGCTTCTGCCCTTCGAGCTCCTCGATGATCTGGCACGCGCGCAGCTTAGGCGCCCCCGAGAGCGTGCCCGCAGGAAGAATCGCGTCCACCGCGTCCACCGCGTCGAGGCCGCGAGCGATCTTCCCGGAAACTTCGGACCCTATGTGCATGACGTGGGAGAACCGGTGGATGGAAAGGTAGCGGTCCACGGCGACGCTGCCGAGCTCGCAGATCCGGCCAAGGTCGTTTCGCCCCAGGTCGACGAGCATGTTGTGCTCGGCGAGCTCCTTCTCGTCGGCGAGCAGCTCGGCTTCGAGCGCATGGTCTGCCGCGTCGTCTTTCCCGCGCGGCCGCGTCCCCGCGAGGGGGAACGTGCGCACCGTGCCGTCCTCCAGCCGCGCAAGCGTCTCGGGCGAGGCGCCCGCGATCTCGATGTCGTCGCTCGCGAAGTAGAACATGTAGGGCGAGGGGTTTTGGGTCCGCATCACGCGGTACACGTCGAGCATGCTGCCCTCGGCGGTCGCGGTCTGCGGGTTCGACAGCACCACCTGGAAGATGTCGCCCTCGTGGATGTAGCC
>CAKTSW010000391.1 GCA_934613165.1 uncultured Ellagibacter sp. | reverse complement strand
CGACCGATTCCCGCGACTCGGATGACTACGCCGACCGACTGGACGAATCGGAAAGCTATCCCAATCAAATGGAAATCGCCATCACCTACGCGTACAAGTACGGGCTCATGACCAAAGAGCGCTACGCGAAGAAAATCGGCGTCGACAAATACCCTGCCATCGGCGCGATCATGTGGACGGTTGCTCCCGACGAGTTCCTGAAGGCTCTCGAGACCGGTGTGCCGTACCAGATGCACATGGCGATGATTCAGTCCTCCAATCCCGTAGGGTCGGCCATTTCGGGCGAGCCGCAGCGTTGGCACAACGCGCTCAAGAAACTCGATTTCAACTTCACGACCGACCTGTTCATGAACCCGACCATCATGTCGTGCTGCGACGTGTTCTTGCCGCTTGCCACCACGGTCGAGCATAACGCCATCGTGGTTCCCCATTACTCCATGAACATGTCGTTCTTCGGCGCAGAGAGAAAGTGCGTCCAGGTGGGGGAGTGCAAGTCGGAAATGGAGATCATGCTGCTTTTGGGCAAGAAGATGTTCCCGCAGTACTGGGATCAGTTCGACGACGAGATCGACTACCTGAAGTCGAAATCGGGTAAGCTTGACTGGGACGCCCTGTGCGACAAGGTGGTCGAGACGAACGTCGAGGACTACTACAAGTACAAGAGCGGCCAGCTGAGGCCTGACCACCAGCCCGGGTTCCCCACGCAGACGGGTCGCGTCGAGCTGTACTCCTACACCTACGAAGCGTTCGGCGAAAGCCCTGTGCCGTTCTACGAGGAGCCTGCCTACGGCCCTGTCTCCACGCCTGAGCTCATGAAGGACTACCCGTTCGTGCTTACGACGGGTGCGCGTCGGCAGGAGTTCTTCCATTCCGAGCGCAAGCAGGTTCCCTCGCTGCGCAAGATCACCCCGTGGCCCGAAGTCGACATCAACCCCGCCGACGCCAAGGAGCTTGGCATCGAGGAAGGCGATTGGGTCGAGATGGCGTCGCCTTACGGAATCTGTCGCCAGCGTGCACGCGTGACGCTCACCATCAAGAAAGGCGTTCTGCATGCCATGCACGGATGGTCCTATCCCGAGGAAAGCGGTGAGGAACCGAATCTGTTCGGAAACTGGCGCCCGAACGTGAACTGCCTCATGCCGAACAACGTGAACGGGCGTCTCGGGTTCGGCGACACCTTCAAACGCATGATCTGCTCCGCCAAGAAGGGCGACGGCCCCGGGTTCGTTCCTTCGCCAGGCGAAGACGAGGTCTTCGTCGAGCCGAGCCGAAGGATCCCGGCGGAGATGGTCGGTCAGATCTGGCGCCCCGCAACAGCGCCCGAATACGCCCCTGGCGCCTAGTCCCGTCGCTGAACGAAGGAGGTTCGAAGATGACGAAACACGCGCTTTACTTGAATTACGAATTCTGCACCGGTTGCCATAGCTGCGAAGTTGCTTGCCGGAACGAGAAGAGGATTCCTCTCGACGATTTCGGCATGAAGATGCTCGAGGACAGGCCGCGCCGGCATGCCGACGGCTCGTGGCATTGGGACTACATTGCATACCCGACCGAGCTGTGCGATCTATGCGAGGGGCGCATCGCCGAGGGAAAGCTTCCCAGTTGCGTCCAGATGTGCCAAGCGAAATGCCTGCACTTCGGGACAGTAGGAGAGTGCGCGCGCATGCTCGCTGAGAAAGGGAGCAAGGCGGCTATCTTCATGCCGTAGCTGCAACTCGGCTGTTCGCCGCTTGTCGCGTTGAGGGCGAGGCCGCCTGATAAGGAGGGGCGTCGGCGCTTCATGTCGAGGTGGCATCGATTCCGTTGGATTCGGGGGAGGGGCGCTCATGGCCTGTTGGACGTGCCAGCCATTTTGCGATAGATGCCGGCCGAAGTTTTACATTTGCCCGAAGTGCGGCGGCAAGGGAAATGCGCACTTCAAGAAGTGCCTCGACTGCGGGCAGGCCATGACGGACGAGGATGCCGAGGACGCACGGTGGAAATGGGCGGAGAAGAGGGGCGTCGGCGCAGGAGCAAGGTCGAACAATGACGTGCAATGACGGCTCGCTTAGCGCGAAGGCCCCCACTTGCGGTTCTCGTAGGTGAAATGGCAGGTTGTGACGGGTTTGCAAAGCAGGAAGGTTTCTAACGTCTGCTTTCCCGCTCGGAATGGCGGCTTGTGACGGGTTTGCAAGCGTCCGTGGCGGGGTAGGGC
>CAKTSW010000390.1 GCA_934613165.1 uncultured Ellagibacter sp. | reverse complement strand
GTGGTCTGGATGCCTCCGTCGAGCACCTCGATCGCGGTCTCGGCGGGATGGAAGCCGTCGAGCATGTGGGTGAACAGGCGCGCCTCGCGATAGTCCTCGCTCTCGAAGAGGCTTTCGATGAACGCGCGGTTCGTGGTGACGCCGTACACGCGCACCTCGTCGAGTATCTCGTGCATAAGGTTGACGGCCTCATTGCGCGTGTCGGCGTGCACGATGATCTTCGCGAGCATCGGGTCGAAGAAGCTCGTCACCTCGACGCCCTTGCGGATCCATGTCTCCACGCGCACGTCGTCGGGCCAGATGACCTCGTCGATCTTGCCCGTCGCGGGCAGAAACCCGTTGCCGCAGTCCTCGGCGTAGAGGCGCACCTCGATCGCGTGGCCGCGCGGCGCGTGCAGCTCGTCCCACGGCACGGTCTCGCCTGCGGCCTCGCGCACCATCCACTCCACGAGGTCGATGCCGCAGCATTCCTCGGTGATGCCGTGTTCCACCTGCAGACGCGTGTTCACCTCGAGGAAGTAGAACTCGCGCGTACGCTCGTCGTAGAGGAACTCGACCGTGCCGGCGCTTCGGTAGCCCACGCTCTGTGCGAGGCTCTCGGCTGCGGCGAGCATGCGGGCGCGCACCTCATCGGGGAAGTTGGGGGCGGGGCATTCCTCGACGACCTTCTGGTTGCGGCGCTGCACTGAGCAATCGCGCTCGGCGATGGCCGCGGCGCGGGTGGCGTCGCCGAAGATCTGCACCTCGACGTGGCGGGCGCGCTCCACGTATTTCTCCAGGAACACGTCCCCGTCGCCGAAGTTTGCCTCGGCCAAATGGCGCGCGCTCTCGAAGGCGCCGGCGAGCTCCTCCTCGTCGTGGCAGATCTTGATGCCGATGCCGCCGCCGCCCGCGGTCGACTTGAGCATCACGGGGTAGCCGATTTCCGCGGCGGCCGACGTCGCCTCCTCGACCGTGGAGATGAGCCCCGTGCCCGGCGCGAGCGGCACGCCCGCCTCGCTCGCGATGCGGCGCGCCACATGCTTCAGCCCGAACTGCTCCATCTGCTCGGGCTCGGGTCCGATGAACACGATTCCCTCGGCGGCGCAGCGGCGGGCGAACTGTACGTTCTCGCTTAAAAACCCGTAGCCGGGAAAGATCGCCTCGGCGCCGGTTTTCTTCGCGGCGGTTATCACCTTGTCCACGTCGAGGTAAGTCGCGGCAGCGCCGCCTTCTCCCAGGCACACCGCCTCGTCGGCCTGTTCGACGTGGAGGCTGTCTCGGTCGGCCTCGGAATAAACGGCCACGCTCTTCACGCCCATCTTTCTGAGCGTTCGCTCGGCGCGGGTGGCGATGGCGCCGCGGTTTGCTATGAGGATCTTTGAGAACATGAGGGTGCTTCTTTCGAGTGTCTTAGGTGTCGTGCTACACGTAAACAGGGAAGGGGCGGGCAGTCGTCATCGGTTCGGGACCTTTCTATTCCGCGTCCCAGATGAGCATGCGGACGGGGGTGGGGTTGTAGGCGTTGCAGGGGTTGTTCAGCTGCGGGCAGTTGCTCACGAACACCATGACGTGGCCGATCGCGCGCATTTCCACGTACTTGCCCGGCGCCGACACGCCGTCGTCGAAGGTGTAGAAGCCGTCTTCGGTGATGGGGACGTTCATGAAGAAGTTGATGTTCGGCGCGAGGTCGCGCTTCAGAAACTGCGCCTCGGGGTCCTTCGACATCTCCAGCATGAAGTCGTCGCGGCAGTTGGCCATGTATTCCTTCTCGCGGGCGTAGCGCACGGTGTTGCTCTGCGCCGAGCAGCAGCCGCCGAGCGTGTCGTGGCGCCCGGTGAGGTCGGCTGTGATCTCGAGCAGCGGCTTGTACTGCTCGGAGCGCAGGATGGTGCCCGTGGTGAGGTAGATGTTCTTCTGTCCCACGATGGTGGCGGTGGCGCTGTAGTGGTCGGCCGGGTCGTCAAGGTTCATGAAGGTGGTGTCGACCGCCTGGTTGCCCTCGATGTCGAGGATCCGAAGCGTCTGGCCGGGCAGAAGCTCGTGCGACCAGCCGCATCCCGAACCGACGACCTCGTTATAGATGGCGTCCTTCGCATCGAGCGTGCTTTCCTTTGCGTTGAGTCCGTACATAGTAGTCTCCTTGTCTTCGAGCGATCGCGATCGGTTACATTCCGAGCAGGTTGTAGTAGTCCCAGGTGTTCTGGAATGCGCGGAAGTTCTCGTCGCGGTGC
>CAKTSW010000389.1 GCA_934613165.1 uncultured Ellagibacter sp. | reverse complement strand
GGCGAGGGATCCGAGATCATTGCGGGGCCCGTGGTGCCCGGAGAAGGCAGCGGCGGCGCGTCCGACAACCCCGATGCGCCGAGCAATCCCGATAGCGGGAAAGACCCGGTGAACCCGCCCAAACCCGGCGGGAACGACGACCCGGTGACCCCGCCCTCGCCTTCCCCCTCGCCCGACCCGACGCCCGATCCCTCCCCGAGCGACCCGGAAACTCCCGAAACCCCGAGCGGAGGCGGCTGGGACGTGCTGCCTGAAGACCCTGTTCAGGACAAGTCGGACGAGAACAGCACATGGTTCGAATTCGAAACCGTCACCGGCGACAACACGAGCCTTTCCGGCACGGACGTGAAGGACGTAAACGTCCAGATAGGGAAAGGCCTTTCGACCGACAGCGCACTCTACACCGGTCAGAAGCTCGACGACTGGTCGGTATTCTGCGCCCTGAACGCCACGTTCACCTACGGCGGCCGCTACTACCAGTGGTACTGCAAGACCAAGGAAGACTTCGCTTCCTACGATTTGTTCCGCATCGTGTCGTACCCCGAAACCGTGCCCGAGGGGGCATTCGACATCACGGTCGAGTACCGCATCAGGACGTCCGACGAATGGACGCGCTTGACGATTTCCTACGAGCCCGAACTGTCGTGCGTCTTCATCGTGAGCAGCGAGAAGGACGACGCCGGCAACCCCATCGTTTTGGGACAGGCGCGCGGCTCGTCGGTCAACCTGCTCGGCTACACCGAAAAGCTCCTTCGTTCGATCGACGGCTTCACGACCGATATCTGGGGAAGCGAGATCCTCTCGAAGATGGTTCTCGGCTGGACCGAAGGAACCTCAAGCGTCGGCCCGTTCTACACGCCGACCGCGGGCAGGCACGTCATCTCGCCGGGCCAGATCGTCGACGTCCCCGCAGGTTATGAGATGATCTGTAAGGACTACTGGCTCGATAGCGATTTTAAGATCGACGGCACCTTGCTCTGCTATCTGCAAACGCTTTCAAACGTGCCCGACGCCGAATCGCTTTACACCACCGACGATGCCGGCCGGACAACCTTCGAGGTCGCGGAAGGTGTGCAGGCGATCGACCTTGGGTACACCTCCGTTTTCCCCGACAAGCTCTCGATTCCCGCGTCGACGCTTTACGTGAACACGGAAGGCGCGCTGTGGGCGCGGCAGGCTTATGCGGTCAGCCCCGACAACCCCGTATACGCCGCAACCGAAAGCGGCATCTTTACGAGCAAGGACGGAACGGAGTACTTGGGGATCCCGACCGACTTCGACGCGCTCGACGTGCCTGCAACGGTGACGAAGGTCGATTTACCGCAAGGCCTCGATTCCAACATCAGGAGCATCACCCTGCATGCCGAAACGGGAGATGCGCTGCCCGACATGAACCTCTCGCGGCTTTCCGATTGCAACATCGTCGTCGAGGACGCAGCCTTCGACGCGTTCGTCACCGGCGAGTTCTCCTCGGTTTCGACGACGAACAACCTCACCGTGTCGAAGGCGTCCAACCCCAACGCGAAGTACCGTTGCGACAACGGGCTCGTCTACGCCGATGGCGTTCTCGACCACTACGCAGACGCCTCGTCGAGCATCGCGCTTGTCGGCGGTCCGTACACGATCGCCGAGGGCTGCTTCGGCGACGCGGAGAACGTGCGCGACGTCGTTTTGGCGAGCGATGGCGCCTATACGCTTGAAGACGGATGCTTCAACGAGGGCATCACCACCATCGTGTGCAGCACGCCCGAGCAAAAGGCGTACGTCGAGAAACGCCTTCCCCAACTCGGCGCCAGCCCTCTTGCTCAGGTGGTCCTTGCCGAAACGAGCGCGGACGGCTACCGCTACTACACTGTAAGCGACATCTTCACCGGTGCGTCGTTGACGACCGTGTTCGAAGCGCCCGCATCGGTTACCGTCTTCGACGGCACGATCCAGGGCGCCGATGGCGCCATCGCCGTTAACGCCATCGCCCCGCGCACCTTCGCGAACCACACCGAGCTCACCTATGTTCCGCTGAACGAGAGCGTGGAGTCCATCGGAACCAAAGCGTTTGCCGGCTGCTCAGGGATAGAGGGCGTGTTCATCGGGCAAACGAAAAGCATCACCATCGAGAACGGAGCGTTTTCCAACTGCGGGAACATCGGCTTCTTCGTGTCCCGCGCGGCGACGGCGACGCTGGCAAGCGATTTTTCGGCTCCGAACTACAACTGCC
>CAKTSW010000388.1 GCA_934613165.1 uncultured Ellagibacter sp. | reverse complement strand
GTCGCCGCATCCGAGTCCGCAGCGTTCGCCGCGCTGGAAGTCGCCGACTGCTTGAGGGAATCGCTCACCGAGAGCTTATCGTCCGCAGAAGAGGACGCGCCGGCCGCGCCCTTCGCCTTCTCGGCGGTCGACGAGTCGGGCGCAGCGGCGCCGTCCTTCGACGCTTTCTCGGACGAATCGTCGGATGAGGAGCTCTCTTCCTCGTCGAGCGTGCCCTCGTAGGCGATCACGGTGTAACCGTCCATGTTGCCGAAGGTGTCGTCGAGGTTCGATGCCGCGATGTTCCACGAATGGCCGGCGAAGATGTATCCGAACAGCACGCCCCCCGCCGCGATGGCGAGCACCAGGAACACGATGAGCGCGATTTTTTCCCGAGAATTCTTTTCCATAGTGCGAACCATTATAGGCATGGGGCCGCGCGCCCGCACATGCGTCGGGCAACTGACAGAAATTCGACGCAGAGACGCGCGACAAGACCGAAGGCAGCCCAAAACGTGCAGATGGCGCAAGCAGCCTTAAGCGGTCACTTCGCTTTCCGCGGGTGCGGACTTTTCCTCGCGCTGCGTCATGAGGAGGACCATGACGACGATCATGGCGCACCCGGCGATGTCGAAGGGGCCGACGTAGGTTCCGAGCCACACGGCTGATATGACGGTCGCCGCAACCGGCTCGATGCTCGCCACAAGGCCCGCACGCATGGGACCGGCCAGCTTCACGCCCTGAAGGAACATGAGGTACGCGAAGAACGTGCCGATGACGACCATGGCGGCCATCGCGAGCACGATCTGGGGAGTCACCGCGACGTCGATGTTCCACGGCTGCACGACCGCGTTCGCGACGATCGCCGCGAACGCCATCGACACCGTCGTCGTCGCGACGCTTCCCCAGCGGTCGAGCAGCTTCACGGGCATGAGCGTGTAGAAGACGAGCGAGCAGGCCGACCCCGCGCCCCAGATGAGCGCCTCGGCGGGGATGGCGAGCGAGCCGGGGTTGCCCTTGGTGGCGATGCAGACCGTGCCGGCGATGGCGAGCGCGACGCCGAGAAGCTCCCGCGCCTTCGGCAGGCGCCTCATCTGCACGCAGACGCACACCATGATGATCACGAGCCCGCATCGCTCGAACACCGTGGCTGTGCCCGCGTTCGTGACGGAGATGCAGCCCTGGTAGCAGACCTGCACGAGCAGCACGCCGAATAGGGAGAACCCGAACAGCTTCGCGACCTCGCGGGGCTGCCTGAATATGGCGACGAGCGCATCCCTCCGCGTGGCGATGCAGAACACGAAGTAGAGCAGCGCGGCGAACGCGAGCCTCACGCAGACGTTCCACGCGAGCGGCACCCCGTAGATGTCCATGAGCAGCTGAGCGCACGTGCCGGAAAAGCCCCAGCAGATCGCCCCGGTCGCAGTGCAGAGCAGCCCCTTCAGAACCTGATTGTCCATTCTTCCCCTTGAACCTCGCCGAGCAGCAAAAACGCCCCTCGGCGCGAAGCGGGCGCGGGGAACGTCTGCACTATACTACAGCATCTTCTTGAGGAACTCGCCGGTATGGCTTTCAGGCACTTTCGCGACCTGCTCCGGCGTGCCCTTCGCGACGATGGTGCCGCCGCGCTCGCCGCCCTCCGGCCCGAGGTCGACGATATGGTCGGCCGATTTGATGACGTCGAGGTTGTGCTCGATGACGATGACGGTGTTGCCCGCATCGACGAGCCGCTGCAGGACGACGAGCAGCTGGCGCACGTCCTCGAAGTGGAGGCCGGTGGTGGGCTCGTCGAGGATGTAGAACGTCTTGCCGGTCGACCGTTTCTGCAGCTCGCTCGCAAGCTTCACGCGCTGCGCCTCGCCGCCGGAAAGCGTGGTCGCCGACTGCCCGAGGCGGATGTAGCCGAGCCCCACGTCGTAAAGCGTCTGGAGCTTGCGCTTGATGCCGGGAATGTTCTCGAAGAAGACGAGCGCGTCTTCTACCGTCATGTCGAGCACCTCGGCGATGTTCTTGCCGCGATAGGTTACTTGGAGCGTTTCGCGGTTGTAGCGCTGCCCGCCGCACACCTCGCAGGGAACGTAGACGTCGGGGAGGAAGTGCATCTCGATCTTGATCTGCCCGTCGCCCTTGCACGCCTCGCAGCGGCCGCCGCTCACGTTGAAGCTGAAGCGCCCCGGGGCGTAGCCGCGCGCCTTCGATTCCGTCGTCGAGGCGAACAGCGCGCGGATGTCGTCCCACAGCCCGATGTAGGT
>CAKTSW010000387.1 GCA_934613165.1 uncultured Ellagibacter sp. | reverse complement strand
TCGCCGAGCACATCAGCTTCCCGCTGCTCGTCCGTCCGAGCTACGTTCTCGGCGGGCGCGGCATGGCCATCGTCTACGACAACGAGCAGCTCGACAAGTACATGGCAGAGGCCGCGAAGATCTCCCCCGACCACCCGGTGTACCTCGACCGCTTCCTCGAGGCCGCGATCGAGGTCGACGTCGATGCGCTCTGCGACGGTGCCGACGTCTTCGTCGGCGGCATCCTCGAGCACATCGAGATGGCGGGCATCCACTCGGGCGACTCCGCGTGCTGCACGCCGCCGTTCTCGCTGTCGACGAAGCTGCAGAACCAGCTGCGCGACATCGCGCGCCGCCTGGCGCTGCGCCTGGGCGTCGTGGGCCTTCTGAACATCCAGTTCGCGATTAAAGACCAGGTCATCTACGTCATCGAGGCGAACCCCCGCGCAAGCCGCACGGTGCCGTTCGTGTCGAAGTCCACAGGCGTGCCGCTTGCCAAGATCGCCGCGCGCATCATGGCCGGCGAGAAGCTCGCCGATCTGCACCTGCCGGCGCACGACCGCGAGTTCGACTACTTCTGCGTGAAGGAAGCCGTCATGCCGTTCGGCCGCTTCCCCGGCTCCGACGTCGTGCTCGGCCCCGAGATGAAGTCGACCGGCGAGGTCATGGGCATCGCCCGCAACTTCCCGGCCGCCTTCACCAAGACCCAGCTCGCCATCGATTACGAGCCGCCGAAAAGCGGGGAAGTGTTCATCTCGGTGAACGACGGCGACAAGCGCCACATCACCGCCATCGCGCGCTCCATCGCGCGCATGGGCTTCAAGGTCGTGGCGACTTCCGGCACGGCACGCGCGCTGCGCGCTTCGGGGATCGAATGCGAAGAGGTCGAGAAGATCCACCAGGGGTCGCACACCATCCTCGACCGCATCGCGTCGGGCGAGATCGTGCTCATGATCAACACGCCGTTCGGATCGTCCACCAACACCGACGGCTACCAGATGCGCGCCGCATGCGTGAGCCACGGCGTGAGCTACTGCACCACGCTCGCCGGCGCCCAGGCGCTCATCGCCGGCATGGAAGCGGTGCGCGAGCAGGGGCTCGACGTCATCGCGCTGCAGGATCTGCCCCAGTGGGAGGGATAACGTGGCGACCCTTGTGAATGAAACGACGCCGGTTCTCGAGAACCACGAGGTGGGCCCGAGGCTTCATCTCATGGTGCTCGAGGCGCCGGAAATCGCGAAGGCGATTCGTCCCGGCCAGTTCGTGCACATGCGCATCCCGGGAATGGAGGGGCATATCTTGCGCCGCCCGTTCTCGGTGTACGCGGCCGATCCCGCGCGCGGCACGATCGAAATCCTCTACCAGGTCGTGGGGTTCGGCTCTGACCGCATGACGAAGCTTGGGCCCGCAGACGAGGTCTCGCCCGAGCTCATCGGGCCCGTCGGCGCAAGCTGGCACGCGCCCGAAGGCGCGAAGCGCGCGCTCCTCGTCGGCGGCGGGGTGGGGGCCGCACCCCTGTTCATGCTCTTCGAAGAGCTCGTGCACGAAGGCGTCGACGTGACCGTCGTCCTCGGTGCCCAGACCGAGGCGGCGCTCGTGTGCAAGAACCGTTACGCGCGCGTGCTCTCCTCGGCGCGCACCTGTGCCGAGAACGCGCCGCTCTGCGCCACCGACGATGGCTCCTACGGCCGCGCGGGCTTCTGCACGTCGCTTGTCGACGACGCGCTCGCACGCGCCGCCGCCGACGGCAACCCGTTCGACTACCTGGCCGTATGCGGCCCCGAGCCGCTCATGAAGATCGTCGCCGGCAAAGCGCGCGACGCGCACGTTCCCTGCGAGGTCTCGCTCGAGAAACGCATGGCGTGCGGCGTGGGCGCGTGCCTTTCCTGCGTCGTGGAAACGGTGCACGGCAAGAAGCGCTCCTGCGTCGACGGCCCGGTGTTCCCCGCAGAGGAGGTGCTGTGGTAATGACCGCTCGCAAACCGAAACCGACGAAGGTGAACCTCGCCGTGAACCTCGGCGGGCTTCCCATGAAGAACCCCGTGACCACCGCGTCCGGCACGTTCGCCGCCGGCAAGGAGTACTCCGACTTCGTCGACGTCTCCGCGCTCGGCGCCGTCACCACCAAGGGCGTGTCGCTCAACGGCTGGGAAGGAAACGCCAGCCCCCGCATCGCGGAAGTGCCTTCCGGCATGCTCAACTCCATCGGGCTTCAAAACCCCGGCGTCGCGCACCTGAAAGAACACGAGCTCCCGT
>CAKTSW010000386.1 GCA_934613165.1 uncultured Ellagibacter sp. | reverse complement strand
CCAGACGACGCCGGTTTTGTGCCAGTTGTTGAAGTCGGTGGCCCAGCCTTCGATCTCGTATTCCACGATGGACACGTCGTTTTTGCCGTCCGACGTCGTGCAATAGAACTTGCGCGTCCGGTTGTCGTTAGGAACCTGTTCGAGAGTCTCGCCGTACTTGGACGAATCACCGCCCACGGCCTGGATGATCGTCGGCTGCACGTTCACGTGCGCGACCGGCGTCGACACCGTCTTCATCGGCTGTGCATCGAGCTCGGACGATTGCGCGGGCTTCAGAAACATGATGGCGTTCGACGGCCAATCCCACTCGTCGTAGATGCCCCAGTCGCCGTGATCGGACGTCACGAGGATGGTGGTGTTGTCGTAAACTCCCAGGTCCTTGAGCTGCTGGATGTACTCGTCCAGGATCTTGATGCTGCCGCGGATCTGGCGGATCGCGTCGGAGTTATCGGTGCCGATGTCGTTGCCGTTCTCGTCGAGGTTGAACGGGTAGTGGCCGCCGAGCAGATGGATGAAGCGGAACGCCCCCGCCTCGCCCTCGTCGGTCGCGGCGAGGCGCGTCGACTTGAGCTTGTTGAAGTACGCCCCGTCGTTCATCGTGTAGAGCGTGCTCTGCTGCTGCTCGCCCGAATCGGCGCTTTCCACCTGCTTGGTCATGCCGTTGTTGACCTCGTCGGTGTAGAACCAGAAGTACGGCTTGAACGCCCACGGCAAATCGCGGTACATCGCGCACTTCCACAGCGTAAGCAGCGTTCCCTCTTCGTCGGGCAGGGAAGGCGCTTCCTCCGTCTGGTTGAGCGGATGGTAGTTCATCGTGAGGTCGGCGACGTGGCGCTGCTCGTCGTCGGAGGAGTACTCCAGCCCGAACGTGTCGGTGTACACGCCCATGCTGTACTCCGCGTCGTGGATGTCGTCGAGGTAGCTGCTGCGCTCAAAACGGCTGGCCAGGTACTGCGAGAACAGCTCGCCTTGTTGCGGAAGCTCGCCCGTCAGGAGGAACGGCACGCCGTAACGCGTGGGGACCATGGAACCGTCGACGTTGTTGTACCAGGTGAAGCCCGTCCACGTGTCGAATTCCTGCGGGTAGTCCTGCATGATCTGGGTCATCTGCTTGGTGTCGGTGAAGTCGAGCACGAACACGACGACGTTGCTTTTCTCCGACACGGTGAACAACCCGTCTTCAGTCATGCGCAGATCAGCCACGTCGTATGCCTCGGGATCGGAAGAAGCCGGCTTCACCGCATTCGACGCGAAGAGGCTCCCCACACCGACCCCCTGCACGATGATGAGGGCGACCGCGATCGCCGCCGCGCCGCCGCGGCAGAGCGCCGGCTTCCAGTGGCTCACCGCCAAGGGCAAAGCCACGACAACGACCCACACGACGGTGCTCGCCACCATGATGGGCACGTAATCGCCCCAGGTCACCTGCTTGCCGTCGGCCGTGGGAAGCGAGGAGTTCAGGAAGAGCACCTGGATGTAGGCGGCAACGCCGAGCGCGAACACGACGAGCAGCGCCGCATCGAACGCCTTGCCGCGCAGCGCCGAGAGCACGAGCGCCCCCACCACCGCAACCGCCGCGCCGGCGATGGCGAAGATGGGCCAGACGTCGGAAAGCCCGAAGGTCAAGTCCGCCCCAGCGCCGGCGACGATCTCGTACGGCGGAACCACGAGCAGGGTGAACGCGAAGAACGCGCACACGATGAGCGCATAGACGATGCGGGCGCCCCACTTCACACGCACACGGTCGCTTGCAGGCGTCTTGCCCGAGCGGCGGCCCCGACGTGCAGGAGCCTCGACGCCCGCGGCCTGCGCGCGCTCGGCCTCCGAGAGCACGGGTTCGCCCTGAGCGTCGAGCCGGTGGACGTCGGGCTCGACCTCCTTGCCCGCGTTCTCGTCGATGTTGAGCAGCTGAAAGAGCTTCTTGCGCGTGCGGCGCAAGGCGACGCCTGCGACGGCGGAAAGCGCAACGGCGATTCCCGCGAACGCCTGGATCGCGTACGTCATGACCGACGGGTCGACGTACGCGTAGGCGGGCGTCGCCCACGCAAGGGCGAGCACGCCCGCGACCAGCATAAGAGACAGCGCATCGTAGGCGCGGACGATCATCGTCTTACGCTTCATGGCGGCCCTCCTTTCGCGCATGGGACCCTCGTCGGGCGGCATGGGCGCCCCTCGCCGGTGCCTCGTCCGCGTCTCCCGCGTCACTTGCAGCGGCTGCGTCCGCAGCGGTGCCCACGCCGCCCACA
>CAKTSW010000385.1 GCA_934613165.1 uncultured Ellagibacter sp. | reverse complement strand
ATGCCGTTGTGGCGCGCGTTCTGCTGCGCGTCGCGGATGGCGGCCTCCACGCTGTCGACGCCGATCACGCGCGCGGCGCCGCTCTTCGCGGCGACAAGCCCGATGGTGCCCGTCCCGCAGTACGCGTCGATCGCGGTCTGGGTGCCGTTAAAGCGCGCCAAGTCCATGGCGCACCGGTACAGAACTTCCGTCTGCGTGGCGTTCACCTGGTAAAACGACTTCGACGAGATACGGAAGCTCAGCCCGCACAGCTCGTCCAAGATGAACCCGGGGCCGTACAGCACGCGTTCCTTGTCGCCGAGGATGACGTTCGTTTGACGCTCGTTCACGTTCTGCACGACAGTGGTTACCTGCGGGCAGCGGCGCAGAAGCTCACGGCAGAACGACTTCGACGAGGGGAATTCGTCGCTGTTGGTGACGAGCGTGACCAGCACTTCCCCGCTTTTATGCCCCACGCGCACCACCGCGTGGCGCAAAAAGCCGGTGCCCGTGCTTTCGCGATATGCCGAGATGCCGTGCTTGCGCATGATGTCACGCACCGCAAGCGTCACCTTTTTCGCCACCTCGTTCTCGATGAGGCATCGCTCCGTCGGCACCAAGTTGTGCGTGCCGGCGGCGTACATTCCCGTGAGGATCTCGTAGCGGGCGGCGGGGCGCTTGCCCTTTGCCTGGGCTTTCCCCGTCCCGGCCTTCGACGGCGCGGGGGGAAGCTTCTTGCCCGGGGCGAAGGGCGAGATCACCTTGTTGCGGTAATGGTAAGGGTCCTTCATTCCTTTGATGACCGAAAACGCGCGCTCATCAGCGATGCCGTCGAAGAGCCGCTCGATCGTCACCTGCTTGCGCACGAGCTGGCGCTTGTACGGGACGGCCAGGTTCTTGCAGCCGCCGCATCGCGCGTCGACCGGGCAGGGGGAATTCGATTTCGCCTGATGAGAGGCTTTACCCGCGCCCTTCCGGGGCGTAGGAGCTCCCTGTTTGCGCGAAGGCACCGAAGCACGGCCGCGGCCCCCCTTGCCCGCTGCAGGCTTCGCCTTCTTGCGGCCCGATTCCTTCGCAGCCTTCTTCCCGTCCTTATGAGACGCCATTTCCCCGCCTTTTCTCGCCTTCGGCAGCGCAACCCGCGCCGCCCGATTCGCCTGATGTTTCCCTCATTGTGTCACAACAGCCGCCGCACCCGACCAGCTAAGACGGCATTTCCTCCGCAAAAACGGACGCGACGCCGCAAAAGCGAAGGGGGACCCAAACGCCAAGGCCGACGCATGGAAACGGCCCCCCTTAGAGGTTACGGGTCGGCATCGGTTTGGGAACGGGGGCGTTTCTCCTGGTAAGCTGGCGAATAATCCCTTGCGAAGGGGAGCCTATGAAACGTGGGAACGCAGTCATCGCCGCCATCCTCATCGCCGCGTCGGTCGTCGGCGCGTGCGTCTTCTACGCCCATTTCACCAACGCCAAGGTGTTCCGCGAAAGCGCGCAGCATCTCGAAGAGATATACGGGCAGGTCGACAACGCCCTCGTCTCGTTCACCACCGACACCTGGAACCACCTCGATACATGGGACACCGCGATCGGCCTCATCGAAGCCGAGGACGCCTCCGAAAGCGCGCAGGAGAACGCGGGCGGCACCGGCGCGGAAAACGCCCTCACCGTCGAGGCGTTTCTGGAAAACGAGCAGGAAAAGTGGGGATTCACCTCGTTCTACTTCCTTCAGGGCAACCGCTACCGCACGCTTTCGGGCGAGACCGGCACGTTCGAAACGGCCGGCCAGCTCGACGCGCTCGGCAACGGCGCAGAGCACGCGATCGTCGACACGAAGCCCTACGAAAGCGGCGCTCCCACGCTGTTCGCCGTGTCGGTCGCCCCGCAAGAATACGAGGGCTTCGCCTACAGCGCCATCGCCATCAGCTACGATGCCTCCGACCTCACCTCGGCGCTCGACATCGGCGTCTTCGGCGACACCTCCACGAGCACCGTCGCCTACCCCGACGGCCGCACCGTCTTCACCACGAGCGAAGAGGGCGCCTATCAGACGAACCTCGTTTCCCACCTGGCCGAACGCGCGGTCTTCATCGGAGGCGCGACCGCCGACGCTGTCACGGCCGACGTCGCGTCGGGCACGCCGCGCACGGTGCGCTACCAAGAAGGCGGCGCCACGCACTACCTCACCTACCGTCCCGTCGGTTTCCAGGACTGGATGCTCATCGGAACCGTGCCCGCCGCCAACGTGAACGCGAACGTCAACGCCGTCCAGG
>CAKTSW010000384.1 GCA_934613165.1 uncultured Ellagibacter sp. | reverse complement strand
ATGGCCGTGAGCACGGGAAACCCGATGAACCCGACGTTGCCGAAGGTGAGCATGAAGCGGAACACGCCCTTGTGCCCATCGTGCACGCCGAGCACCTTGGTCACCAGAAGCGCGAGCGCGGTGATGATGGCGAAGCTTAAGACCGAAAGACCCATGGTGAGCAGGATGTCGCCGGCGCCCGGGAGCTCGTCCGCCGTGAGGACCGAGCCCAAGATCATCGCGGGAAGCGCCGTGTTCAGAATGAGCTTCGAAAGCCCCTTGTCAATCGCCTCGTCCATCACCTTCGCCTTCTTCGCGATGTAGCCGATGGCGATCACGAAGAAGAGGATGACCATTTGACTGAGAATGCTTGTGAACCCGCTGTCCATTTTTCTTATGCCCCCAAAGTGCGTAACGTGCTTCCTCGGAAAAGTGCCGCACGATGATAACGCCGCTCACGCCGCCACAAGAAATTTACATGCCGTGCTTCGGTGGACGGGGTAAACTTCTTTCGCTCAATTGAATGGCGCGTTTGCGCCTGCACGCAGAAGAGGGTTCGAGGTATAAGCATGTCAGCGGGAATCTGGGTTCGCCTTATCGGCATGACGTTCGCGGCGTTCGTGTTCAACACGTCGGAGTTCATGCCCATCGGCTTGTTGACCGACATCGCCGCCGACTTCGGCATGACTGAGGCGGCGTGCGGCATGGTCGTGTCCATCTATGCGTGGGCGGTGATGATCCTGTCGCTGCCGCTTATGATCCTTGCGACGAAGGTTCCACCGAAGCACCTGCTCATCGGTGTGATCGTGCTGTTCGGCGCATGCCAGCTCCTTTCCGCCGCGTCGGTCGCCTTCTGGATGCTCGTGCTCGCGCGCATCGGCGTCGCTGCGGCGCACGCGGTGTTCTGGTCGATCGTGACGCCGCTTGCGGTGCGGGTCGCTCCGTCTTCGAAGGCGTCGCTCGCGCTTTCCATGGTGGGCATGGGGACGTCGGTCGCGATGATCTTCGGGCTTCCGGCCGGGCGCATGCTCGGGCTCGCCATCGGCTGGCGCTGCACGTTCCTTGCCGTGGGCGTGATCGCGTTCGCCATCGCCGCATGCCTTGCGGTGGTGTTTCCCAAGCTCGACGCGGGCAAGCCCTTCACGCTCGACAAGCTTCCCACGCTCTTCAAGACACGCCCGCTCGTCGCTTTGTACCTTACGACGGTCGTGGTGATCATCGGGTATTTCGCCGGCTACGGCTACATCGAGCCGTTCTTCGCGCAGGTGGCGAACCTGTCGCAGGGCGACATCACGACGGCGCTCGTGCTCTTCGGCGTGGCGGGGCTTTTAGGGAGCCTCCTTTTCGCGCGCCTCGGGCATGTGACGCTCGCGACGTTCATGCGCATCGCGATCGGGGGCATCACGATCGCGCTTCTGGCGATGGCACCGGCCGCTGCGGGCGGCATGGCTGCGTCGTGCGTCGTGTGCCTTGTGTGGGGGCTGGCCGCGTCGCTGTACAACGTGTCGGGCAACGCCGCGGTCATCAAATGCGCGCCCGAGGGCGCGAGCTCGGTCGCGATGTCGATCTACTCGGGGCTCTACAATCTCGGCATCGGCACGGGAACCTGGCTCGGCGGCGTCGTCACCTCGGGTGTGGGAATCGACCTTATCGGCTATGCGGGCGGCGCGTTGGCGGCGATCGGGTTTGTTTACGCGTGCTTTCGCCTGGCGCCCCTTCTGCGCCCGTCGCGCGGCGGCGAGGCGAAGTAGCCGAACGTGCGTTGCCTGCTGGGCGGGCGGCTTCCCGTGCGCGGCTTCTTGCGCGTTTGCGCGGGTCCTGCGCGAGCCGTCTTGCGCGGGCGCGCCTCGTTCGCCGGCCTCTTCGTGCTGGCCGCTCATGCGTTCCTTACTCTTATATATGTCACTTCGCGTGTTGCAAATGCGTGGGGCGTGTTTGTCTTGTTGGGGTATACTGTCTAACCGCGAATAAAATGCTAGGAGGGGCATATGAAGGACGGCCACGGCCGCACAATCGATTATCTGCGGATCTCGCTCACCGACCGGTGCAACTTCCGTTGCGTGTACTGCATGCCCGAAGAGGGCGTGCAGCAGCTTTCCCACTTCGACATCCTGCGCATAGAAGAGGTCGAACAGGCCGTTCGCGTTGCCACGAGCATCGGCATCAAGAGCGTGCGCCTCACCGGCGGCGAGCCGACGGTGCGCAAAGGTGTGGTCGATCTTGTGCGCAACATCGCCGCCATGCCCGAGATCAAGAACGTGTCGATGACCACGAACGGCGTCCTTTTGCCGCGCATGG
>CAKTSW010000383.1 GCA_934613165.1 uncultured Ellagibacter sp. | reverse complement strand
GCCGCGGGCGTGGTGCTCATCGCGGGAGCCGCAGGCTTCATCGTCATGTCGCGCCGTCGCAACGACTCGGAGCGCTAAGCAAAACATGCCGCGCCGCGAAGGCACATACGGGAATTTTTTAAGGGAAGGGGACCGCAAGGCCCCCTTCCCTCTCGTTTCCCCCGAAACCGACGCGGCCGGAAAATGCAGGAAGCCTTCGAAAGGCGCCCGCGCGAAACACGCCCGGACGCCCAAGCGCAACGGCAAGAGCGCGGCTTCTGTTGCCGCGGCCGTGTTCTTGCTGATAGTCGGCGTAGCGCTTCTCGCCTACCCCAGCGTGAGCGACGTGCTTTCCCAGGCCGAACGCGACAAGGTGGCAACCTCGCAGCAAGCGGCCGTCGAACACCTGGAAGAAACGGACCCGAACGCCCTGCAAGACGAGCTTGATCGCGCCGAAACGTATAACGAGCGCCTGGCGCAAGGGCTCGTCGTTATCACCGATCCGTTCGACGAGCGCGCGAAAACGCTTTCCGACCAGGAATATCTCGACACGCTCAACGTGAACGGCGACGGAGTCATGGCGACGCTCGTCATCCCCTGCATCGGCGCCGAGCTGCCCATATACCACACCACCGACGACGACGTGCTGCAAAAGGGCGTCGGGCATATGCCGGGCACGGCGCTGCCGATCGGCGGGGCATCGACCCACAGCGTGCTCGCGGGGCACACCGGCCTGCCGTCCACGAAGATCTTCGACTCGCTTGACCAGGTGCAACTGGGCGACTACTTCTTCATCGAGGTACTCGGCGAGGTGCACGCCTACCGGGTGGACGACATCAGCGTCGTTCTGCCCGACGAGACCGACAAGCTTTCCGTCGTGCCGGGCGAGGATTTGATCACGCTCGTCACCTGCACGCCGTACGGCATCAACTCGCACCGTCTGCTCGTGCGCGGCACACGCTGCGAGGTGCCCGATGGCTGGCTCGACGACTCGGGCTCGCTTTCGCGCGATGCCCTTTCCGCGGCCGATCAGCGCACGAGCCCTGAAATCGCGAAGAACGCGCTTTTGGGCGCGGGCCTTGGGGCCGGTATCGTCGCCGTAGGGGCGCTTGCCACGTGGGGCGCGCGCCGGGCGCGAGGGCGACGAAGCACGGCGCGTGTTCGCAGCAGTGTCGGCAAACACGCGCGCAAGAAAACGAGGGGGCGCGAGCGAGACCGCGAAGGCAAGCAGGCAAGCGTCAGCAAACGAGGCCGAGGGAAACGGGACCACGGGAGCGATCGGAACCAGAGCGGGCGAGGACGAGGCCACAAGGACAAGCGGAGCTTGCAGCCGTTCGGAGACGGGCTCTTCCCCAGCAACCGCATCCACTCCCGAAAAAGGGGCCGACATGCCAAAAAGCGCTAAAGCCCGCAGGTTTTCCCTCGCAGCCGCCGCAATCGTGCTCCTTGTCGGGTTGGGGCTTTTGCTCTGGCGGCCCGTTTCCAATGCGGTGACGCAATGGCAGATGGACAGCGCGATCGCCGCATTCGAAGGCGAGAGCGCGGAAGGCGCGGCCGAGGAAGACGTAACAGACGCGAACGCAAACGACGACGCAGCCATGCGCGCACGGTTTTCCGCCTACAACGAGCGAGTGCGCCGAGGCGAGGCCGGTGCTGTGAACGACCCGTTTTCCACCGCCGCACAAGACGACCTGGGCCTCGACGGCGAGGGCGTCATCGCCACGATCGATATCCCCGCCATGAACTGCACGCTTCCCGTTCGCTTCGACGCGACCGAGGCGAACATGGCGCAAGGCGCCGCCGTGGTCGCCGGCACGTCGCTTCCTCTCGGCGAAACCGATTCCAACTGCGTCATCGCCGCGCACCGAGGCTGGAATTCGGCCGCGATGTTCCGCGATATCGAGAGCCTCTCCATCGGCGACGACGTATACGTGACGAACCGTTGGGAAACGCTGCGCTACCGCGTGGTCGAAGTGCGCGTCGTCGACCCGAACGACACCGCCGCTTGCGCCGTGCAACCGGGGCGCGACCTTGTGACGCTTCTGACCTGCCATCCTTACGGCGTGCACCCAAGCCCCAGCCGCATGCTCGTGTACTGCGAACGGGTAAGCGACGAAGCGGCAAGCGTCGACGGCTCCTCAGGGGAGGGAGCGGAAGCCGAGGAGGCATCCCCGACGGAAGCCGAGATGGCATCCCCGACGGCTGCCGAGAACGCCGAGGACGGGCATTCTCTTCTGCTTTTGGCCGAGAACGCCCTCTTCGGAATCGGCTGCGCGGTCGCGGCAGCCTTCTTCTTGTGGCTGGTAGTTCGCCG
>CAKTSW010000382.1 GCA_934613165.1 uncultured Ellagibacter sp. | reverse complement strand
TCGCAGGCCTTCACCGAGCCTACGAGTCGGGTACGCTCTCCCCGCGCGACATCGCCGCCGCCATCATCGAGCGCGCGGAGAAATACGCCTCGCACAATGTCTGGATCGTGCCGCCGACCTGGGGCTTCGTCGAACCGTACCTTTCCGCGCTCGAAAGCATGGACGACGACGAACGCGCGAACAAGCCCCTCTGGGGCATCCCCTTCGCCGTGAAGGACAACATCGACGTCGCGGGCGTGCCCACGACCGCCGGCTGCCCCGCCTACGCCTACACTCCGGAGCGCGACGCGACCGTGGTCGAACGGCTCATCGCCGCAGGCGCCTTCCCCGTGGGAAAGACGAACCTCGACCAGTTCGCCACAGGGCTCGTGGGAACGCGCAGCCCCTTCGGCGAATGCAAGAACGCGCTCGACCCCAAGCTCATCAGCGGCGGCTCGTCGTCCGGGTCGGCTGTTGCGGTGGCGCTTGGCATGGCGGCCTTCTCGCTCGGCACCGACACGGCGGGTTCGGGCCGCGTGCCTGCGGCGCTGAACGGGCTCGTGGGGTTCAAGCCGCCCTTGGGGTCGTGGTCCACGGCGGGCGTCGTTCCCGCTTGCGCGAGCCTCGATTGCGTGACCGTGTTCGCCCGCACCCTCGCCGACTGCGAGGCCGTCGACGCGGTGGCGGCGGGCCCCGATCCCGCATGCGCCTGGTCGCGCGAGTTCGACCGCGATGCACGCGCCGCTTTCCCCTGCACCGTGTATGTGCCGCAAGACGAACCGCAGTTCTACGGTGACTTCGCCGAAGAATACCGCGCCGCCTGGCACCGCGCGCTCGGCAAGCTCGAAAGCGTGGCACGCGAGAACGGCGCACGCTTCGAGCGCATCGACACGCAATGGCTCTCCGACATCGCGTCGATCCTCTACGACGGCGCCTGGGTCGCCGAGCGCTGGAGCGACCTCGGCGCGTTCGTGACCGAGCACGCGGACGACGTCTTCCCCGTGACGCGCACCATCCTGGAAAGCGGCAACCGCGACGACCTTTCCGCGGCCGACGCGTTTGCGGCCTTGCACACCGTGTCCGCCGCCCGCGCCCGGGCGCGAGCGCTTCTCGGCGATGCGGTGCTCGTCATGCCGACGGCGGGCGGCACCTTCACGCGCGACGAGGTGCGCGCCGACCCCATCCGCACGAACTCGCTCATGGGGCTCTACACCAACCACTGCAACCTGTGCGACCTCGTGGCCGTCGACGTTCCCGCAGGCGAAGCGGCACAAAGCCTCCCCTTCGGAATTACGTTCTTCTCCGCCGCCGCGTCGCAGGCCACGCTTCTGGCGGCGGCGCGGGCGTTTTCGGTGCACGCGGATGTCACAGTCGCCGTCTGCGGCCAGCACATGCGCGGCTTCGCCCTGCACGCGCAGCTCGAGGACTTGGGCGCGGAATTCCTACGCACCGCGAAAACCACGCCCAGATACCGCCTTTTCGCGCTTCCGACCAGCCCGGTGAAGCCCGGCCTTCTGCAAGTCGACGCAGGCGGGGCGAGCATCGAGGTCGAACTTTACCGCATGTCCGCCGAGTCGTTCGGCGCCCTCGTTGCCTCCGTTCCCGCCCCGCTTGGGTTCGGCACCGTCAAGCTCGAAGACGGCACGCACGTGAAAGGGTTCCTCGTCGAGACATGCGCGGTCATAAGCGAAGGGAACGCCACGATCGCAGGAGTTAAGGAAATCACCGCATGCGGTTCGTTCGCGAGCTTCATGAAAAGGCGTTGAGCGTCCGCCGGCCTCCTCGACGTCCATCACGTCGGCGAGCAGCTTGATGCCGCGTTCTCCTCGGCCACTCAGACCCCGTCTCGTGGCCGAAAAATGCGGATTCTTTCGCTCAATCGGACGAGCGTCTACTCTTTCGCTGGCGCCTGTCCTATAATCGCCCATGGTTTTTTCGGCTGCGCGATTGGAGCGCGCGGCCATAGGGGATGCGCCTCGCAGCTGGGGAGTTGCGGCGCGCGAAGCGAGAAAAGAGATTGAAAGCATGCAAACGAAACAGGAGCTGTTCCTCGACCTGCTCGGAACGGACGAGACCCAGTTCGTTATCCCGGTTTACCAGCGCGTTTACTCCTGGGGTATCCAGCAGTGCAAGGGGCTGTGGCAAGACATCAACCGAAGCGGTCGCACAGGCAACGCGCACTTCATCGGCACGGTGCTCTACGCACCCGACCGCTTCGCTAAAACGGCGCGCCATCAACTCGACGTGATCGACGGCCAGCAGCGCATGACCACGCTCACGATCGTGATCGCCGCGCTCGTGAAGTACCTGCGCGC
>CAKTSW010000381.1 GCA_934613165.1 uncultured Ellagibacter sp. | reverse complement strand
TGCTGTACTACGGAGCCCACCACGACGACTGGGCGGGCAACGCCTACCCCGACTGCTCAAAGGAGTTCGTGGACGCGATGAACCGCGCGATCGTAGAAGGGACGGGCGGCGAGCTTCGCATGGAGGCGCCGTTCGTCGAATGGTCGAAGGCCGACATCGTCGCCGAGGGCATCAAGCTCAAGGTTCCCTACGAGCTGACCTGGTCATGTTACGAGGGCGGCGATTACCCGTGCGGCGTGTGCGGGACGTGTATCGACAGGAACCTCGCATTCGAGAAGAACGGCATGCGCGATCCGCTGCTCGACCACCTCGACCGCGAACTCGGCCGCAACAAGCAAGCGTAAGGAGACCATGATGGCAAACGACACCGGTAGACCCGAGCGCGACGGCGCGCAAGATTTGTCGCTTCTGGGCAACCAGGGCGTGAAGTACCCGCAAACCTACGATCCCGGCGTGCTCGAGACGTTCGAGAACAAGCACCCCGGCAACGACTACTTCGTGAAGTTCAACTGCCCCGAGTTCACGGCGCTGTGCCCCATCACCGGGCAGCCCGACTTCGCGACGATCTACATCTCCTACGTTCCCGACGTTCGCATGGTGGAGAGCAAGAGCCTGAAGCTGTACCTGTTCAGCTTCCGCAATCACGGCGATTTCCATGAGGATTGCGTGAACGTGATAATGAAGGACCTGATCAAGCTCATGGACCCGAAGTACATCGAGGTCTGGGGCAAGTTCCTGCCGCGCGGGGGCATCTCGATCGACCCCTACTGCAACTACGGCAAGCCCGGCACGCGCTGGGAAGACGTGGCATGGGACCGGCTTGCCCATCACGATCTCTACCCCGAGCACGTGAACAACCGCTAGAAGGTTCGCGCGTTCGAGCTCGCTAGAGCATGCGCGAAGGCTGCGCGGCTTTTAAAAGCCTGCAGCCTTCGCTTTCAAGCGCCCGGTCAAGCGCATGCTTCCGACCCGACCCGACCCCTAATTCAGCATTGTTGGCAAAAAGAGGGCGGGAAAACTTTTTCAGCTGATAAGCAGCTGCTTATCGTAACCATATAGAAAGGGCGCCCGCATGTGGGGCGCCCTGGTGGTGCGAAGGCGTGTTGCCCTTGGTACGAAGGTGTGTCGACCCGAAGCCTACTTCACGGCTTCGAAGCCCTGCTCCAAATCGGCGATGATGTCTTTGATGTTCTCGGTGCCGATGGACAGGCGGATCGTCGTGGGGGAGATGCCCGCAGCGGTGAGCTCTTCCTCGGTGAGCTGCGAATGCGTAGTCGAAGCCGGGTGGATGACGAGGCTCTTCACGTCAGCGACGTTGGCGAGCAGGCTGAACAGCTTCAGGCTCTCGGTGAACTTGCACGCGGTTTCCGCCGTGCCCTTGATCTCGAACGTGAAGATGGAGGCGGCGCCGTTCGGGTAGTACTCATCGTAGAGCTCCTTGGCGCGCCCGGTCGCGAGCGACGGGTGGTTCACGCGCTCGACCTGCGGGTGGTTGTTCAGGAACTCGACGACCTTGAGCGCGTTCTCAACGTGGCGCTCGACGCGCAGCGACAGCGTCTCCAGGCCCTGGAGCAGGATGAACGCGTTGAACGGGGAAAGCGTTGCGCCCTGGTCGCGCAGCAGCGTCGCGCGCGCCTTCGTGACATAAGCGGCCTCGCCCGCGGCCTCGGTGAACACGACTCCGTGGTAGCTCGGGTTCGGCTTGGCGACGCCGGGGAACTTGTCGGCGTTGGCCGCCCAGTCGAACGTGCCGCCATCGACGATCACGCCGCCCATGGCCGTGCCGTGGCCGCCGATGAACTTCGTGGCGGAAGCGACGACGACGTCGGCGCCGTGCTCGAGCGGACGGAGCAGGTAAGGCGTCGAGAACGTGTCGTCGACGATGAGGGGCAGGTTGTGCTTATGTGCGATGGCCGCCCATCCCTCGATGTCGAGCACGTCGGAGTTCGGGTTGCCGAGCGTTTCGGCGTAGAGCAGCTTGGTGTTGTCCTGGATGGCGGCTTCGACTGCGTCGAGGTCGGCGGGGTTCACGAACGTGGTGGAAAGCCCCTGTTCGGAAAGCGTGTGCTCGAACAGGTTGAGCGTGCCGCCGTAAAGGTTCGTCGAGGAGACGATGTGGTCGCCCGCGGTCGTGATGTTCTGCACGGCGATCGTGATGGCCGCGGATCCCGTTGCCACGCCCAGGCCGCCCACGCCGCCTTCAAGCGCGGCGACGCGCTCTTCGAAGATGGAGACGGTGGGGTTGGTCAGGCGGGAGTAGATGTTGCCCGGCTCGGTCAGGCCGAAGCGGCCGGCAGCGGTCGC
>CAKTSW010000380.1 GCA_934613165.1 uncultured Ellagibacter sp. | reverse complement strand
GCTCTGGTATGCCCACGGGTAGATATCGGAATACCACCCCGTCTCGGGCACGAAGCACACGAGCACGCTGTACAGCACGCTTATCGCGACAAGCGCCAGCAGCACCTTCGTGAAGATCTGCGCCATGGTTGATCCAGGCGCGAGGTTCTCGTTCACGATGAAGGCGAGCAGCACCACGGCCGCCAAGAACATGAAGCTGAAATCAGCATAGTATCGTTGAAGGATTCCCGCCATCTCCGCATCGACGAGCGCGACGAGAACGCCCGTCGCGAGCAGCACGACGATCACGCCGAGGATGGTGCGCGTCGAGCGCTGCGAGATGCGAAGCCTCAAGATGCGCGGCGCGAAAGGAAGCAGCCACAGCACCGGAAGGCATGCGAGCACGCCGCCGAAGGTGACTTCCTTGATCGTCTGCCCCAGATACGTCGTGTCGAAGGGCACGGCTTGCAGATACGGGAACGTTCCCACGACGCAGGGCGGCTGCAGGAAGTAGGCGAACAGGGCCGGGGCGAGGCGGCCGAAGTTCACGCCGCGCTTCGTCATGTCGTTCACGGTGAGGTTGTAGTTCGCGCCGAAGTCGGTGAACGAGCCGAAGCGCGCATGGTTGTACAGCATGATCCCCGCCGCTACGACGAGGTACGGCGCGATGAGGCAGGCGAACTCGCGCGCCCCGCGCTTCGTGAAGAGCTTCCGCTCGGTGATGTAGGCGCGCCAGAACAGTGGGAACGCCAGAAGCGAGAGCACGAGCAGCTGCGGGCGGCACCCGGCGACGAGAGCCATGCACAGAGAGCCCGCAAGGTACCAGCCGCACGGCCGGGACGAGCCGCGCCCGCACATCCAGAAGTAGAGCCCCCAGACCGAGAACGCGAGCCCGCACATAATGGGCAGCGAGTAGAACGTTGGGAACTTGATAAGGTAGAGGATGCCGCAGCAGGTGACGAGCACGATCTGCAGCAGCAGGTAAAGCCCGAGGCTCACCTGCTTGAAGTGATACCGCGCAAAGCGGTCGAGAAGCGCCGAACAGCCGAGTATGAACGCGATGGCGGCCAAAAGCACGCCGATCGCCGTCGGGAAGTTCGCGCCCGTGGCCAAATAGAACGGCAGGTAGAACAAGAGCACGGGAACGACGCCGAAGTACACGTAGTAGTGCCCGTCGTAGTACGCGACGTCGAAGAGATACGCCTCGCCCGTCTCCTTCTGCAGCTCGTCGCGCGCGCCCTTGTCGTAGGGGTCGTCCATCTCCTGGAGCCACTCAGGGGGCTCTTCCTCAAGGTAGAGTTTCCCCTCGGCCATCGACTTCGCGAGCTCCGCGTACTGCTGGGCGTTGTCGCCCCCGACTTCGAACGTGTTCACAAGGCTGTGGCCGTCCCATGATCCGGAATTGTAGCTCGACGTGGCGACGCCGACGAGGTTCGACCCCATGAAAAGGAACGATGTCACAAGCGCGACCTCGACCACTACCGCGGTGATGATCCCGGCCTTCGATTCGCGCGGGCGGCGCGTGATGCTCACGCGGTAGATGCTCGACCCGGGTCGGAACAGGTAGGTCAGCGCGAGGATTCCCACAACGCCGCCGAACCTGAGGAAGTTGAACGTGAAAGCGCGGTGCGCATTCAGCTCGAGCCGCGTCAGGCGAACGGGATAGCTCGTGTCCTCGTTGCCCACAAGCTCGATGCGCAGGTTGTCGACGCGCCCCGACGTTTTCAGGTTGAGGTACTGGCTTTCGGACACCATCGTCGAGATGTCGACTTCGGGAACGCCCACCGTGTACTCGGTGGAATCGAAGTAGGTGTGGTGCGCGTCGTCGGTGAACTGCACCTTGAACGTAAGGTTCTGCGCGGGCTGCGTCCAGTCGAACTGCAAGTGGACGTTGTGGACTTCGGTGTTGAGGTTCGAGAACTCGATAACGTTGTCGACCTCGGTGATCTTGTACTGCTCGTCGGAGGTTTCCTGCAAGGTGAGCGCATCGCTTAAGTCGATCGTGTTGTAATTCATCGACAGGAAGTAGTTCATGTTAAACACGAACGTCTCGAGCAGAAACGCGATAAGCAGGATGGTCGCGGCCACCTTGCCGATGTGCGCAAGCAGCGAGCGCCTCGGCAGGACGCGCGATTCGTAGAGGTACTTGATATTCCGACGTATCGTTGGCATGACTTGTCATTATACAGCAGAAGGGCCCCAATACCTGATCGGAGCCCTTCATAAGGCCAGCTCTCGATGAAGAAACCGCAGTTAGAGTTTGAGGGCCTTCTTGACGTCGGCGTAAACGACCTCAGGGTCGCGGTCGCCATCGATGGAGACGAGCAG
>CAKTSW010000379.1 GCA_934613165.1 uncultured Ellagibacter sp. | reverse complement strand
GCGCTCCAAGCCGAGCACATCAAGCAGCGCATCGCGCAGTTCGGAGGCAAGCTCTACCTGGAATTCGGGGGCAAGCTCTTCGACGATTACCACGCGAGCCGCGTCCTTCCCGGCTTCGAGCCCGACAGCAAGTTCCGCATGCTCAAGACCATGGTCGACGACGTCGAGATCATCATCGCCATCAACGCCAACGACATCGAGAAATCGAAGGTCCGCGGGGACCTCGGCATCACCTACGACGAGGACGTGCTGCGCCTGCTCGACATCTTCCGCTCGCGCGGGTTCGCCACCTCGGGCGTGGTCATCACGCACTTCGAGAACCAGCCTTCCGCCGTCGCCTTCCGCCACCGCCTCGACAGCCTGGGCATCAAAAGCTACCTGCACTACCCCATCGCCGGCTACCCGTACGACACGGCCCACATCGTGTCCGACGAGGGCTACGGTAAAAACGAGTTCGTGGAGACCACGCACCCGCTCGTCGTGGTGACGGCCCCCGGCCCCGGTTCCGGCAAGATGGCCACATGCCTCTCCCAGCTCTACCACGAGTACAAACGCGGCGTCACGGCCGGCTACGCCAAGTACGAGACGTTCCCCATCTGGAACCTGCCGCTCAAGCACCCCGTGAACATCGCCTACGAAGCGGCGACCGTCGACCTCGACGACGCGAACTGCATCGACCCGTTCCACTTGGAGGCCTACGGCAAGACCACCGTCAACTACAACCGCGACGTCGAGATCTTCCCCGTGTTGAAGACCATGATGGAGAAGATCGCGGGGGAAAGCCCGTACCAGTCGCCCACCGACATGGGCGTGAACATGGCCGGCCTTGCCATCGTCGACGACGAGGCCGTGCGCGACGCCGCGAAAATGGAAATCGTGCGCCGCTACTTCCAGGCCGCGGTCGACGCGCGCCGCACCGGGCTTCACGAGGAATACGTCGAGCGCCTGGAGCTGCTCATGAACCAGGCGGGCATCGACGCATCGTTCTCGCCCGCACGCTCCGCGGCGCTTCTGAAGGAGGAAACGACCGGAGGCCCCGCAGGCGCCATGGTGCTCCCCGACGGGCGCGTCGTCACCGGCAAGACCTCGACGCTGCTCGGCGCGGCGTCTTCCCTGCTCATGAACGCGCTTAAGGCGGTGGCCGGCGTCGATGAGGACATCTTCGTCATCAAGGACGAGGTGATCGAGCCCATCTGCGCGCTCAAGACCTCGACACTGCACTCGAAGAACCCGCGTTTGCACTCCGACGAGACGCTTTTGGCCCTGTCAGTGAGCTCGGCGACCGACCCCGTCGCCGCGCAGCTCATCGCGCATGCCGGCGATTTACGCGGGTGCGACGCGTTCTTCAGCGTCATCCTGTCCGACACCGACGAGAAGCTCTACCGCACGCTCGGCATCAACGTATGCTGCGAGCCGAAATACGAGCAGCGCCGCTACTACCACAAGTAGCCCGCCGTTTCGCGGCGCCGCAGGGGCGCGGCCTCCGGTCACGACCCGCTCCGCTCGCAACCTCACTGCGCCCGGCCCCGGAAGGGGGATCCCGGTCGCAATCCCAAGCGCCCAGCCTCTCCCAAAAAGGCCGGGCGCTTTTCGTGTGCCAATACACAGGAGCGCCTTCAGGCACAGGTCGCCGACCTCGAAGGCGAGCCGCGCCCTTGGAACCGCAAGCCACGCACTCTCAAAATGGCGGGTTGCCACGGGTTTGCAAATACGAACGCAAAACCAAGGCCGTATATGGCTGCCAAGACCGGGTTTGCAAACGGTGATTCATTTTCGCGCCTTTCTATGGCAGGGTACGACGGCTTTGCAAACCGCAAACGCACCAAAGTGGCAGCCAGAACCGGATTTGCGCGGGAAAGAGGGCACATGGGGCCGTTCCCCCTTTGCAAAACCGTAACAGCCCGCCAATAGAGGGCTCATTTTCCGTCCGTTCCTTGCAAAACCGTCGCCCGCCGCCATGCAACGACCCGTTTTCTTCCCCGCTTCGGCAAAACCGTCGCGCCCCGCCGCCTCGCATGATGAGCTCGCGCTTTTCACGCCCGTCCCCAAGACAAAAATCTCGCGCCGCCGTATACTTCCCCTTGCACAAGGAGCGCGGATGACCCGGCATGCGGCCGGGCACCCAGCCTCGAAGCATCCAGCAGAAAGGGACGGCTATGCCTGTTTCCAAGCAGACCGTCGCCACGTTCGCGCGCGCGAAAGCCGAGGGCCGGAAGTTAGCGATGCTAACGGCCTACGACTATTCGACCGCAAGGCTTCAAGACGAAGCCGGCGTTGACGGCATCCTCATCGGCGATTCCCTCGGGAAC
>CAKTSW010000378.1 GCA_934613165.1 uncultured Ellagibacter sp. | reverse complement strand
GGCGACGAGGCCGACGAGAACTGGCAGTTCTCCTACCTGCCCATTCCCACCAAGCAGTGCGACACCTGCGCGAAGCGGCGCGGCATGGGCAAGGTTCCGACCTGTGTGCAGCATTGCCAGTCGAAGTGCCTGGAATTCGGCACGATCGAGGAGCTTTCGGCCCGCATGGACGAGAAGCAGAAGACCTTGTTCGTCGTGGCTTAGCGATTCGAAACGCACAAGGCAGTGACGTTGCCGGGCCGCGGCCGCTTCTTGGAGGGGGCGCCGCGGCCCGGCGTGTAAGGGGGCATCATGCATTCGAAGAAGTACTACATCGTGTACGGCCTGTTCTTTTCCCTGATCGTGGCGGCGATTCTGTGCCTATGCCTCACGATCGCGCAAGGCGTGCCGCATATCGACCCCGTGTTCTGGGCGATGAGCTTCGCGGTTGCTTTCGTCACGTCCTTTCTGGTGACGTCGGTGCTGCCGCTCGCGAAGATCTCGGCGGCGTGCGCCGTGTATTTCGACGCGCGCCCGGGCAGCGTTGCGTTCCGGCTTGTCCAGAACGTGTTCTTCTCCACGCTGATCATGCTGTTTCTGGGCGCGGTCATGACCTGCTTCATGACGGGCGTGGGCGAGACGCAGGCGCTGAACGCCATGACCGGGCAGATGGTCGGCGTGAACGTGTTCGACCGGTTCGTGGCGCTCTGCATGCAGTTTTGGCCGACCATCGTCGTCGTGGCGTTTCTGTCCGACCCGTTGGCGGGCGGCATCGCAGGTGCGCTCGTGAAGGAGAAGACAGGTGGGGAAGACGACCGGTAGCGAGCCGTGCGTCGTCGGCATTCCACGGCAGGGGCATACGGCATGGCCAGGGTCGGAGGCGGAGCGCCCGCGACACGACGCGACAGCTTCGCATGAAGGCTGCGTGCAGTCAGGTGCCGTCGGTTCCAACGAGGTGCGAAAGACGATCGACGCGATGACGGGCGCCACCTGGGGCACGCGCAACCGCATCATGGCGGGGCTGTTCCAACGCGATTTGCGCACGCGCGGCGACGACATGCCCGCGTTCGCCCCGCCAGGCGAGGATATCCCGAGATAGATTGCGCCCGCGCCCTGGCAACAGGGTGCGGGCGCTTTGTCGTCGCAAAGCCGTTCGGACAGGGCGATATCAAGGCGCCCCCTTTGCGGCCTAGACTGTCGCACGGCGCTAAACCGGGCGATTATTTCGAAAGACGTCGATTTGCGCCAACAAAGGGGGATTTAGGGCAGGAAGAACGCGCGTGCGGAGCGAAAACATGGCAAGGCCGTTCTTTGAAAGTCGAATGAAAGCGCTGACCTGCGGAAATGAAGTGATTCGTTTCCTAATCAACCCCTAAATTCGACATTGTTGGCAAAAAAGGTCGTCCGGAAACGGTCGGCAGCGCTGAGACGCGAACAAGAATCCGTTTGCGCTGTCATCGGCTTTTCGGCCTTTTGCCGCGAGTAAGCCGTCAGCTCACGCTGGTCAGGCGCGATTGGTACCCGCAGAGCACGCGGGCTTCGCAGCCAGCTTCGTCGAGCGCCCCTTCAAGCGCGTGCTTCAGGAGGACGTAGTCGTTGTTCGTCTGCGAGATGTGCATGGCGATGACGGCTTCCGGCCCGCGCAGCCCTGCATCGCGCGAAGCGCTGATGAGCGCGGCGAGCTCGCCTGCGGCTTGCGCGTTCGAAAGATGCCCCGAATCGCCTGCGATGCGCTGCTTGACCGGGAAGGGGTAGGGGCCGGCTTTAAGCATGGCGGCGTCGTGGTTGCTCTCGAGTGCCAAGATGCGCACGCCCGAAAGCGCCGCGCGTGTGGCGAGAGGCACGATTCCCGAGTCGGTAAGAAACCCGATCGCGTCGCCGTCAGCGGCGTCCTCGATGCGGAATCCGAATGATGCTGCGGCATCGTGGCTGGTGGCAAAGGGGGTAAGACGGATGTCGGCGGATTCGACGGGGTCATTTGCAGCAAGTGGCGCTACGCTGTGGGCATCGGCGATTTCCTGCAGCGTAGCGCTGTTGCGGACGCACGCTTCGCTCACGTGAACAGTCGGCGCGCAGCCAAGTTTCGCGAGCCCGCGCAGCACCACGCCGAGCCCTTTCACATGGTCGGTGTGCTCATGCGTGACGACGACCGCCTCGATGCGCGCCGGGTCGAAGCCGGCCTCGTCGCATCGCGCGAGGAAATCGCGTTTGCATATCCCGCAGTCAACAAGCACGCCCGCGCCGGTTGCGGCGTTTTCGACCACGGCGGCGTTTCCCTTGCTGCCGCTCGCAAGCACATGAAGTTTGAGCATTGAAATCTTCCCGTCAAGG
>CAKTSW010000377.1 GCA_934613165.1 uncultured Ellagibacter sp. | reverse complement strand
GCTTTTGCTTTGCCGGATTATGGTTTGCGCGGGGCGCGCGGGCTCGACTCCGAGCTTGCGCGCCCCGCTTGCGTCCGCGACGCCTGCTATTTCGCGAGCAGCGTTCCCAGGCGCATGCATTCAGCCGACGCGTCCTCGTCGGGGTAGTCCTTCGCGATGACGGAGTCGGCGACGTCGACGCCCGCCTCTTCGGCGCGCTTTTCCCACAGCTCCATCCACTCGCCGTCGTTCCAATCATAGGAACCGAACAATGCGACCTTGCGGCCCGGCAGGTGAGGCTCAACCTCGTCGTACATGGGGAGGAATTCCATCTCCTCGAGCTCTTCGTCTCCCATGGCAGGGCACCCGAACGCGAAGGCATCGAAGTCGTCAAGCTTCGAGGAGTCGAAATCGGACGCCTGGATGAGGTCGGCGGTGCCGCCGGCGGCGCGCACGCCCTGCGCGACGAGGTCGGCCATGGCCTCGGTGTTGCCCGTGCCGCTCCAGTAAACGATGGCTACTTTGCTCATGATCGGTGCTCCTTTGTCGTTTTCAGCGTTGTCGTGCGCATCCGTGTGCGCTCGGCGATGTGCGCGCAGGCTCCCCTCCCGCGCGCACATCGCCGAGCGCGCCGTTTCGGCCGTCGAAGCTATCCGGCCCGGCGCTGCAGCTGCCGCCCGTGCTGCGCCTGCCCGCATGCGGCAAGGCTTTCGAGAGAGGCGCCCTCATCGAACAGGGCCTCGAAGGCGGCGGTGCTTTCCTTGAACCGGCAGAAGCTTTCCTCGGCGTCGCGCTGCCGCGAGTACACCTTCCAGCAGCCGGAGCAGAGGTAGTTCTCCCCATTGTTCTCGATGAACCCCACGACGTCTTCGAGGGGGTACCCCAAAAAGAGGCCGATTTCATGAGGGAACGCGCACGAGGCGGACAGGGTGCTTTTCAGGTCGGTGCCGCAGATGCGCCGGTGGAGAAGCTCGATGCAGTCGCTGAGAGATGCGGGATTGTACCCGTAGCGCTCGAGGAAGGCCGCGACGTCCGGGTCGGCAAGGCGCGCGCGGATCGCGTCCGGCCGGTAGGCGTACAGGAGCACCCCCGACGCGCGTCGCGCGAGCAGCTCGATGTGCACGCCGTAGGGATAGAGCCTCTCGCGCGTTTCGCCAAGCGCGTACCGCAGGTTTCGCTTGTGCGTCGCCGCATCGACGGATCCGCAGGTGGAGCCCAGGTTCGGGACGGATTCGTCCCGACAGACGAAGAGGTTGGCGGGCTTTATGTTCGCGAGCGTGGGGGCGCAGTGGTGCACGAGCTTGCGCTCGAAGACCTTCAAATACTCCTGTGCGTTCACGGTGGGTCCGCTTCCTTTCTCGCTTGGTCGTTAACCATGGGTAACTTATAATCAAGAACGGGAAGAGAGTCAAGCGGATTGGGATAAAAGTTCGCTAAAGGTTACAATTGCGCTCTCGCTACGGTTCACGAGGGGGGGCGCGCCGCGTGCGACCGTTCGCCGAGAGACGTCGTCCCGCCCGCGGCGTGGAACTTTGACGCCTTCGTGAATCGGGTTGACCCGCCGTGTCCGCTTCGGCTAGAGTCCCTTCCCGCTATGAAGCAGTTTTTCATCCCGACATATCGCCACACGCGCACGCTCGATGCGTTCGCCTACGTCTCGGCGACGCGCGCGTCCCGCACGTCCACCGCCCTTTCGGCGATGCGGATCTAATACCCGCTTTCCCACTATTTCATAGGAATCTATTGAAGCGACGAGACGCGCCTTGTTTTGCGCGTCCTCGTTGCGCATGGGAAAGGCGGTACTCTTTTGAAGAAGCGAAACGAAACAGGTTGCAGCGTGCCCGCACAGACGGGCGAAACCGCAGGTGAAGGCGCTAAGCGAGTGGACAAGCACGCGGTCAAGACGCCCACGTCCCCAAGCGACAAGGTGACCAAGCATGAAATCCTCGCCGTCGGCGTGGTGACGCTCGGCGCGTTTCTGGCGCTTTTGAACCAGACGCTCATGGCGCCGGCGCTGCCCGGGCTCATGAGGTCGTTCGAGGTCGACGCGGGCATCGCGCAGTGGGTGACGAGCATCTACCTGCTCGTGAACGGGATCATGGTGCCGGTGTCCGGGTGGCTTATGGACAAGTTCTCCACGCGCAAGCTGTTCTTCGGATCGATGGTCGCGTTCCTCGCGGGCACGATCGTGTGCGCCGTGGCACCGAATTTCGGGCTGCTCCTCGTGGGGCGCGTTCTGCAGGCAGCGGCCGCGGGCGTGCAGCTGCCGCTCGTGGCGACGGTGCCGATGCTTCTGTTCCCGCCGTGCAAGCGCGGGACGGCCATGGGCGT
>CAKTSW010000376.1 GCA_934613165.1 uncultured Ellagibacter sp. | reverse complement strand
TCCTCGACGATGTCCTCGATGGTAATTAAACCATCGGTTCCGCCGTACTCGTCGACGACGATCGCCATCTGTTGCCGTTTCGTTTGCATTTCCTTGAGGAGCGGGAAAATGTCCTTCGACTCGGGGACGAACATCGGCTCGAAGGCGTACTTGGAAACAGCGTCGTCTTCGTTGCCGTCGATGAGCGGACCGATGAGGTTCTTGTAATGCACGATGCCGATGATGTGATCGGCGTCCTCGTGGTAGATCGGCAGGCGCGAGTAGCCGGTGCCGTGCATGCGCTCGACCGCGGCGCGCACCGTTTCGGTGTCTTCGGCCATGATCATGTCGACGCGAGGCTGCATGATCTCGTGCACCGACATGTCGCCGAGGTCGATGATCTCATGAATCATGCGCTTCTCATCTGCGCCGATCTCGTCGTTGTCGGCGACGATGTCCTTGATTTCCTCTTCGGAGACCGCCTGCTTCTTCGCTGCGCCGAAGCGCGAGAAGAATCCCGACAAGCCCTTTTGCGAATCGCCGTCCATTGTTTCGTTCCTTCACTCCTTATGAAAAAGCGCGGCGCTTGATGCGCCGTGCGACCTTCGATTTCCCCCGCCCTCGGTAAGCAGGGCCCGGATGCCCCTCGTGTTCCCTACATGACGTACAGCGCGATGGAAAGGAATTGCAGCACGCTCGCCGCCACCACGAACACGTGGAAGACCGAATGCATGTAGGGAATCTTCTTCAGCACGTAGAAAACGCAGCCGACGGTATAGCTTAGGCCGCCCGCGACGAGAAGCCAGAAGCCCGCAGGCGCGAGGTTCGCCACGAGCGCCGGCAGGAACCACACGACGCTCCAGCCCAGAAGCAGGTAGAGCACCGCCGATACCCAACGGGGGCGAAACACCCAGAACGCTTCGCACGCAACGCCCGCAAGCGCCACGACCCACACGAACACCGCCAGGCCGACGCCGCCCGAAGAGCCGAGCGTGACCAGGCAGTACGGCGTATAGGTTCCCGCGATGAACAGGTAGATGCCACTATGGTCGAGCACCTTGAAGACGCGCTTCGCGCGATCGGCGGCGATGGCGTGGTACAGCGTGGACATGAGGTATTCCACGAGCATGGTGATGGCGTACACGAGCGCCGCGGCGAGCTTCACGCCGCCGCCTCCCGAAACCGCCGCGACGACGAGGATGGGGATGGCCGCGATGGCGAGCAGGACGCCGATGCCGTGCGTCACCGAGTTGGCGATTTCCTCGCCGAGCGTGTACTCGCGCACGTTGCGACGCTGACGGTCGGCGTTCGCGGAGGTGTTCGCCCGCTCGTTTTTGTGCTCGCGCGCTTGGGAAATGGTATGGGGCTTGAACTGCGACGGGGTCCACGCGACGGGCGACGGCGAGACCGCCTGCCCGTTCGCCGTCGCGACACGCGGACGGCGAGACGCAGGCCCAGGGGCCTTCGCATCGCTTGCGGCCGAGCCGCTTCGACCGCCGTCGGAATCAGATGTCGCCGATGTGTTCATGGCGCCTACTCTAGCACATTTCCCCAAAGGCGAAGCCACGCCAGCCACGATGTGCAAAACTCGTGTACGATAGAGAGCGTGAAATCAAGCCTCTTCGCAGCAAGAAAGAAGGAATCATGAAATACCAAGAGCTGCAAGACGAAATCAAGACCGCGATGAAGGCGCACGACAAGCCGCGCGTCTCCATCCTTCGCCAGGTGCACGGCGAGATCAAGGACATCGAGGTGAACGAACGCCGCGAGATCACCGACGCCGACGTCGACGCCATGCTGAAGCGCGTGATCAAGCAGACGAAGGAGACGCTCGAAGGGTCCATCAAGGCCGCGAACAACCAAGAACGCACCGACCTTCTGACCGAGCAGGTGTCCATCCTGGAATCTTACCTGCCGAAGCAGGTTTCGGGCGATGAGCTCACGGCGCTCATCGAGAAGACCCTCGCCGAAACCGGCGCTTCTTCCAAAAAGGAAATGGGCAAGGTGATGGGGGCGCTCACGAAGGCGACCGGCGGCAACTTCGACAAAGCGGCTGCAGCGGCCGAACTGGGGCGTCGCCTCGCGTAAGGTTGCGCGAACAACCCCGGAAACGACACGGGGGCGCGGTCTTTCATGGGAAAGGCCGCGCCCCCGTTTTTCATGCGTCAGATTGACGGGCGCAAGCGGCACCCGCGCGTACGGCGCCCGTCGGGCGCGAGGCGCACAGCGCGTCGTTGGGCTGATGCTCGCCGCGCGACCGAACGAGCATCAGTAGTAGCGATAGTACGCCGCGCCGCTGCCCTCGCTCGACACCATGCAGGGACCGACGGGGTTTTCCG
>CAKTSW010000375.1 GCA_934613165.1 uncultured Ellagibacter sp. | reverse complement strand
CTCAAGGAGGGATTCGTTTGAAGCAATCATCGGGAATCGACGCATTGCTCGAGGCACTGAAACAATCGGGGATGAACACCGATGGCATGGGCTCGCCGTTCGGCGGCGGGGGCCAGGCCGAGGGCTCGCAAGGAGGGTCTTCCGCAGGCGGGGACGGTACGCGCGCGGGCGGTCGAGCTCCCCATATCGAGACGCCGCATTTCGTGGAGAACATGAAATCGTGGGGCAAGCGCGCGATCATCGTCGCGGCGATCGTGCTCGTTATCGTGGTACTCGCCGCGTACTGGTGGTTTCATCCGCCGATCAACATCCACAGCACTGACACGTGGCTTTTCATTGCCGTTTTCGTCCTGCTTCCGTCGTTTCTGTTCTTCAACGCGAAGCGCGAAAGCTATAAGAAGGGCACGGCGAAAAAGGAGCGCAACGAGGGCAAGGCGAAGACGTTTCGCGCGCTTTCGTTCATCCCGCTGGCCGTTGCCGCGGTAGGCGTCGTGGGAGCGCTCGCCTCGCTTTCCGTCTTCCCTGGCAACGCCGCGAAGTACGCGACCGTTCTTAACACGGTCGACCACGATTTCGCATCGGACATCCAGGAAGTGAACTACTCGGAGATTCCCGTCATCGACCGCGATTCCGCCGTTTTGCTCGGAAACCGCGAGATGGGCTCGATTCCCGAGTACGTCAGCCAGTTCGAGATCTCGTCGCTTTACAGCCAGATCAACTACCAGGGCACGCCGGTGCGCGTGAGCCCGCTTGGCTACGCCGACCTGTTCAAGTGGTTCACGAATCGCGAGTCGGGCATCCCCGCTTACGCGCTCGTCGACATGACGACGCAGGATGCGCAGATCGTGAAGCTGGGCGACAACGCGATCTTCTATTCGCAGTCCGAACCTCTTGCGCGCAACATCGACCGCTACGTCCAGCTGAAGTATCCCTTCTACATGTTCGACGAGAAATCGTTCGAAATCGACGAGGACGGGGCTCCCTGGTGGATCTGCCCGGTCCAATCGCGCACCATCGGGCTTTTCGGCGGCACGACGATCAGCCGTGTCGTCATGGTGAACGCGACGACGGGGGAGTGCACCGATATCTCGATCGACGAGGTGCCCGAATGGGTTGACCGTGCGTACCCCGCCGAGCTCCTCATCGAGCAGTACAACTGGTCGGGCAAGTACAAGGACGGCTGGCTGAACTCGTGGCTCGGCCAGAAGAACGTCGTGCAGACGACGCCCGGCACCGACGGCAACGTGGGGTACAACTACATCGCGAAGGACGACGACGTATGGGTGTACACGGGTGTGACCTCGGCGACCGCCGACAACTCGATCGTCGGCTTCGTTCTGGTGAACCAGCGAACGGCGGAATCGCACTTCTATTCCGTTGCCGGTGCGACCGAACAGTCGGCGATGGAGTCGGCTGAAGGCCAGGTGCAGAACCTGCGCTACACGGCGACATTCCCGCTGCTCATCAACGTGTCGAACCAACCGACGTACTTCATGGCGCTGAAGGACAGCGCGGGGCTGGTGAAGAAATTCGCGATGATCGACATCCAGCGCTACCAGAACGTCGCGGTCGGCGACACGGTGGCCGAATGCCAGAAGTCATACGAGGCGCTTCTGGCGACGAACGGCGTGGTGACCGATTCGTCGAGCGATGTGGCGGCCTTGGAGAAGCAGGGCATCATCGCGCGTATGACGCAGGCGGTCATGGAGGGCAATTCTCACTTCTACGTGAAGCTTGAGGGCGACGACGCCATCTACGATTTCGGCTTGCCCGCCCAGGTCGAGATCGTGGGATACGCTCCCGGCGACACGATCGCGTTCACCTACATCGACTCGGGGACGACGTACCCCGTGCAGTCGATTGAAAAATAGGCCTTGACACGGCAGCCCTTATAGCTATCATATAAGGGCTGCTTTAAGTAGCTAAGTAGAAATCGTTCCGCTGCCCAAGACAGCAGGTACCGCAAGGTTTAATCGCGTACGCGCGGCCCGCCGAGGTGGTTATCATAGCTTCGCGCTTTGACGACCCCTGCTGTCCTAGGTGACGGTGGGGGTCGTTTCGTTTCTTCGAACGCGACTCCACCCCACGGGGCGGAACTCGAGTTTTGAGGAAAAGGAGGTGTACGAATGCCCAACGCAAAGAATCAGGAAGTGCTCGCCAACGTCAAGGCGGATCTCGACGGTACTTCCGCTGTATGGGTCGTGGATTACTGCGGCCTTACGGTGAAGCAGATCCAGGAGCTTCGCCGCAGCGTGCGTGAGGCCGGCGCCGTCATGAAGGTGTACAAGAACACCCTCATGCACATCGCCCTGGCCGACGCCG
>CAKTSW010000374.1 GCA_934613165.1 uncultured Ellagibacter sp. | reverse complement strand
CCCAAAGACCGGCTCCGGCAGTGTGTCTTTGGAGGCACATCGAATACCGTGGACTTTCTTCCCCTTGACCGGGCGGGCAACCGGCGTTTCCTGCCGGTTATGACAGACCCAAACGAAGCGGAGGTTCACATCCTGGACAATGAAGCCGAGTCCAGAGCCTATCTGTTGCAGGTATGGGCGGAGGCAATGGAGATTTACCGCCGAGGGGACTACTCCATGAAATTCAGCGTCCAGATGCAGAAAGAATTGAAGCTGGTTCAGCAGAACTTCATGCAGGAGGACACGGATGCCGGTATCATCCTGGATTTTCTGGAGCGCTACAAGGGAGACAAGGTATGCTGCAAGCTGCTGTACCGGGAAGCCCTGCGGCTTTATGACGAGCCGAAGAAATGGAAGCTCCATGACATCAGCGAGATCATGCGTACCTATGCCAAAGGCTGGCGCTATTTTGAAAATCTCCGGTCATTCGGGGGCGAATATGGCAGGCAGAAAGGCTGGGAACGAATCCCTGACAACCAACTGTCCGGCAACCAAGATGGATTTCAGGCGCTGACCGAGGCGGAGGCAGAGCAGATCGAGTTGGTTTTCCAAAAGACCGCCTAAAAAACAGTGTTGGTTGCAGGGATGATTGCCGGGTTTGTTGCCGGAAAAGAAACGCCCGTCAAAGGTAAAAGCCTTACAGAATCAGGCGTTCCCATGAATTTCCCATCCCCTGACAACCAAAGCAACTAAGAATCAGGAAGAAAAAATAAAAAGTAACCAATCACAGCCGGAAACAGGTTCAGAGGTTTTTAGCGGTAAGTTGCCGCAGTTTGTTGCCGCCTCTCCCTGCCCGGCTATTTTTATATGGAGGTATTGCTTATGGCAGAAAATAAAGGAACAAAGAAGTCCCCGGATACCGGGAAGAACAAAAAGGTGCTGTTCATCGTGAGCCGGGAGTTTTCCGGACAGCAGACCATGCGGCAGGCGTTCGAGCAGCTCATTGAGCGGCAGACCTGCGAGCATTTCGAGGAATGGATGGGACAAAAAGCCAGTTAACCACACGAAAACCGATTGCTATTTGGACGGGGGCATGGTACTATAATGGTATCGTGTCCCTGTTCGTAGAAGGAGACTACTATGAGCAGGAAAAAACAAACAAATCAGAAGATCACCGCCCTCTATTGCCGAATCTCTCTCGACGATGGCGGCAATAATGAAAGCATGAGTATCAGCAACCAGAAGCTGCTGCTCAAAGACCATGCCGAAAAATTAGGTATGTTCCAGTACGAATACTATGTGGACGATGGGTACACAGGACGCAACTTCAACCGCCCCTCTTTCCGGCGGATGATCGCTGATATTGAGGCGGGGAAAGTGGGCTGCGTCATTACCAAAGACCTCTCCAAACTGGGACGTAACTACATTGAAGCAGGCACTTATATCGAAATCTTTTTCCCAAAACACAATGTAAGATATATCGCTGTGACAGACGGCGTAGACAGCCTGACCAGCCCGGAACTGGACATCACGCCGTTTAAGAACATCCTGAACGATATGTACAGCCGGGATATTTCCAAAAAGGTGCTGGCTGGACGTATGACCCGCTCCCGCCAGGGGAAGTTCTGCGGAGGGACGCCGCCCTATGGCTTGAAGCGTGACCCGGAGGAAAAGGGGCATTTACTGATTGACCCGGAGACTGCGCCGGTCATCCGCAAAATCTATGATATGGCGCTGGACGGCTGGGGCTGTATGCGGATTGCCAAACGGCTGATGGAGGATAAAGCCCCCATTACCCATGTGAAAACACAGACGGAATGTGATGTGAATTACTACTACTGGAGCGCCAGCAGGATCAGCCACATCTTACGCAATCCTTTTTATAAAGGGGCGCACCTGGTCTGCCGGACACACCAGAAAGGAATCCGCTCCGGTACGGTGGACATTATCCCCCGTGAAGATTGGGAAATCATTGAAAACTGCCACGAAGCGATTGTCACGCCGGAGGAATGGGACAAGGTTCAGGAGCTGATTGACGGCAGACCTGCCATCATGGAGGGCAATGCCTGCCCCTTTTACAACATCTTCCACGGCATTATCTACTGTGCTACCTGCGGGAAGTCCATGCAGGTACGGTATGAAAAGGTAGGACGCACCGGAAAAAACCGCTTTACCGGCAAAATGAGGGAGCCTATCGACAAGGCATACTACATCTGCCAGACCTACAACCGGCTGGGAAAGAACGCCTGCACCAGCCACAAGATTGAGGCAAGGGATTTGTATGACCTGGTATTGAAAGACATTCAGGAGCTGGCGGCAATGGCTTTACAGGATGCGGATGCGTTTT
>CAKTSW010000373.1 GCA_934613165.1 uncultured Ellagibacter sp. | reverse complement strand
GTGTCGGCGGGCGTTGGCAAGCGCGTCGCCGTTCCCGGCACGCAGCTGTTCGATTTGGGCATGCGCACCGACGTGTCGAACGCGAACATGGTCGCCATCTACCGCCTGGCAAGCGGCATCGAGCCGCGTCTCAACTGTTCGGCGAACACGGTGATGACCGCGGCGTCGGGGGCGAACCTCGCTTGGGCCGAAGTGGGCACGAACCCGCGCGACACCGTGGAGCGCACCGAGCATGGCGGGCGCGGCGCGAGCTTCGCCCAGCAACGTAAGATGTTCCTGGCCTCCGGCTGGGAAATCGCCGAAGGGCCGTCGCAGGGCTGGATGCTGTAAGGTCTCGCTGTGAACCCCTTCGCTGATGACTTCGCCCCCATAGCCCCCGCGCCTTCGGAAAACGACGGGCGCGAGGGCTTCTCCCTCGTTCTCGAGCGCTACTACTCGCGCAACGATTCCCATGTCGTCGTGCCTTTCGGGACGACGCAGATCCTCCCCGAGGCCTTTCGCGGCCATGGCGAGATAGAGACGATCGAGCTGCCCGAGACGCTTGAGTCCATCGGGGCCGCTGCGTTTCGCGAATGCGCGGGGCTGCGCGAAATCGTCATGCCCGAATCTGTTTTCGAAATCGGCGACCGCGCGTTTTCGGGATGCTCCTCGCTGCGCGAGATCGTGCTTCCGCGGGCTCTGATGAGAATCGGTCGATCCGTGCTCAGCCGTTGTGCGGCCTTGGGGTCGATTCGCGGGGGCGACGAGGTGTACGAGGTGGGGGAGAGCGCGTTTTCGGGATGCGCCTCGCTGCGCGACCTGCCGCGGTTTTCCCGGTTGGAATCTGTGGGCGCGGAAGCCTTCGCGGGATGCGGGTCGCTTAAGCAGGTGGTTTTGCCCCAAACGGTTCGCTCGGTGGGGACGGAGGCGTTTCGCAGCTGCCTTGCGCTTGCTGCGGCGAGCATCCCCGAGTCGGTTGAGAATCTGGGACGGAACCTCTTCTCGGGTTGCGTATGCCTGGAGACGATCGAAGGCGCGGATGCGCTCGTCGGCCGTTTCCCCGACGCGTTCCCGCGCAGCCTTTCCGCTTCGCGGGGTTATGTGCGCTCGCAAGATCGTCCCGATCAGGTTCGCGCCTACCGCCGGGTCCACGAAAGCGACATTGCCGCACTGAAGGGGGAGATGGCGGTGACGCGGGAGAAGGCGGGGCGGATTTCCCGGGAAATCGAAGATGCCGGTCTTTTCGAGCGGGCTCGTCGGAAGGAATTGGCGGAATCGCTCGCCAAGGAGCGGGATGCTCTGCATGACTTGGGCGAGAGGCTTGAATCCCTCGAAAACCCCTCCGACGAAGAGATTCTCCGAATGATGCGCGAATCGTAAGGCGGGCTGCGGGGCCTTCCCTACGCGGCGGGCGGCGAGAACGCAGTACCCAAGTGGCAAGTATTGGACAATCTCAACTATGTGGGATAAACTACCAAAGTCTGATCACAATCATCCATCGCAAAGCGGGAAAAGAGTTCATGGCGTCTGACGCGGCACAGAAAAGAAGCTTCTCCGACTGTTTCTTCGGCAAGTTCTCCCTTGCGAAGCCGAAGGAAATCGTGAAGCTCGTGTGCCCGCTCGTCGCCATGGTCGTCATGATGATTGTCAACGGCGCCGCCGCAGACGTGTATCCGGACGGCGAGGCGACGGTGTACTATCCCGTCTTTATCCGGGCGTCGATCGTCGTTTACGCGGTCCTTATCGTTTTGAGCATCTGGTTCGAATATGCCCGCCGCCACCTGGTTAAATGGTGGGGGCTGATCATCTTCGCCTATTTCGCTTCGGGAATCTACAACCTCTGCACGCTGAAGTCGGGGATCCTGGAGCTGCCGTACTTCCCCTCGTTCGAAAGCATGCTCGCTTATTGTTTCGAGCACTACGGAAGAATCGCGGGGGATCTGTACAATTCCGTCACGCTTTACCTCCAAGGCGTTTTCATGGGCGGCGTCCTCGGCTTTCTCTGGGGATCGGCCATGGGTTACAGCAAGCACGCGAACTACTGGCTCAATCCCATCATCAAGATCATCGGCCCTGTTCCCGGCGTCGCCTGGGTGACGATTTCCCTCGTCTTGGCGCCATCGAACCATTTCGCCGCGCTTATCGTGATCGCTTCGACCACGTGGTTCCCCCTTTCGGTGAACCTGGCGGGCGGCATCCGCTCGGTGAGCCGGGCGAGCATCGAGCGCGCGCAGACGCTTGGGGCCTCCAACTGGTACATCATCCGCCACGTCGTGTACCCGGCCGCCGCGCCGAGCATCTTCACGGGCCTGTTCATGGCGTTCTGCTTCTCGCTCACCTCGCTTGTCACCGC
>CAKTSW010000372.1 GCA_934613165.1 uncultured Ellagibacter sp. | reverse complement strand
TACCCGGCCGCCGCGCCGAGCATCTTCACGGGCCTGTTCATGGCGTTCTGCTTCTCGCTCACCTCGCTTGTCACCGCGGAGGTGATGGGCGTGAACGGCGGTCTCGGCTGGCGCATCTCGTGGGCGCAAAGCTACATGGCCTACGACATCATCTATACCATCGCGATCATCTTCATCGCCATGGCGTTCGTGCTCATCACGCTTTTGTTCATCGTCCAGCGTCATACCATGAGCTGGTCTAAGGAGGTTGTCCAGTGGTAGACGCTCGGGAATCGACTATCGCGCGCGAAGGCGACAAGCGCCTCGTCGCCAAGGACGTTCGCCGTGTGTTCGACGACGCCGAAAAAGGGGAGCTCGTCGCCCTTCACGACTTCGACCTTGAGGCCGAGCATGGCGAGATCGTCGCGCTCATCGGCCCGTCTGGTTGCGGCAAGTCGACGTTTCTGCGCCTCGTCGCCGGGCTCGATAAAGCGCAGGGCGGCACCATCGAATACGGCGGAGAGCCCATCGAGGGGCCGTCGTACAACCGTGGCTTCGTGTTCCAGGAAACCAACCTCTACCCGTGGCTTACCGTCGAGAAGAACATCGCGTTCGGGCTGAAGGCCCGCGGCGTCTACAAGCAGCAGAAGCATCGCGTGCAGGAGATGGTCGACCTTATGGGGCTTACGGGCTTCGAGAAGTCGTATCCCCACCAGATTTCGGGCGGCATGGCGGCGCGTGTCGCGATCGCGCAGACGCTCGTCCAAGATCCCGGCATCATCCTTCTCGACGAGCCGCTTTCCGCGCTCGACGCGTTCACCCGCGCCGTCATTCAGGACGAAATCCTGAAGATGCGCGACCGATTCAAGCCGATCATCCTCATGGTGACGCACGACATCGAAGAGGCGGTCTACATGGCCGATCGCATCGTCGTGCTCAGCCCGCGCCCCGGCACCAACATCGGCGAGGTCGCAGTCGACATGCCCCATCCGCGCGACCGCATATCCCCGCAGTTCATCGAGTATCGCCATGCGGTCATGGACATGCTCCAGTTCGATTAGACGCGCAGACATGGGTGCCGTATGACGAACGTCGATTTGAAAGAAGAGCAACGCAAGGAAGAAGAGAGGCTTTTCATCAAAAAGAAGAAGCCCCTCATCAGCCGCGCTTCGCTCAAGGATGCGCTTACGATGCTCGTGCCGTATCTGGGCATGGCGATATCGGCCTTGGAGTTCTCCCTGCTTCCGCAGGTGCATCCGATGAAGGTGCAGTACCATGCCGACACCTGGCTTCCGACGCTTGCCGTTTGCGCCGCCGTCTACGCGGCGATCTACCTGGTATCCCTGTTCGTTAGGCCGGTGCGCGAAAAGGTTTCGCATGTTTCCTGGTTCGTGTGCGCGCTGTTTTTGTTCTTCACGCTCCAGGATTACCTTACGCTTCGCACGGGAATATTGAAGCTGCCTTTCGTTCCCTCGCCGGACAAGATCATGCACGAGCTCATAGCCAACATCGACGTCATCGCGGCCGATGCGGTCTCGTCGATGAGCACGTTGTTTTCCGGGCTCGTAATCGGCATCGCTCTTGGATTCGTCTCGGGCGTCGCGTGCGGCTGCGTGCGGCTGGTCGACTACTGGGTGAACCCGCTTCTGAAAGTGGTCGGTCCCGTTCCGGCCCTTATCTGGATGCCCATCTTCTTCGTGACGTTCCATTCGAGCAACGTCGCCGCGCTCGCTGCGGTGGTCCTTGCCTCGTGGTTCCCGCTGACGCTCATGATATCGAGCGCCATCAAGAGCATCGACCGCAAGATGATCGAGCGCGCCGAAACGCTCGGGGCCTCGAAGATGTACGTGGTGATTCACGTCATGCTTCCCAATTCGATACCGGCTATCGCGAACGCCCTGTTCATGGCTTTGTCGCATTCGTTCGGCGCAATGGCCGCGACCGAGCTGTGCGGCGTCAACTCGGGTCTGATGTTCCGTATCCAGTACACGCGCGTCATGGCAAACTACGGCGAGGTCTTCGCCATCATCGGCGTGATGATTGTCATCTTCTCGACGCTTACCGCGATCATGTTCGCATTCAGGAACTGGCTGCTTCGTTGGCAGAAGGGACTGGCGCGATGGTAGCGGCGGCGAAGAGGGCACGGTCTTTCCAGTCGGAAACGGCTGCGGACATAATGATAGGAGAAGGAAAGGAATGCGTATGAGCGATTTGACAAGACGCTCGTTCGTCAAGGGCGCGGCAGCCACAGGCGCCGTCGTCGCTGCCGGCGCCGCTTTGGCCGGCTGCGGTTCCAACGACACGAGCTCGAAGACCGATAGCTCGAAGGACAGCAGCTCCACCGAGAGCACCGAG
>CAKTSW010000371.1 GCA_934613165.1 uncultured Ellagibacter sp. | reverse complement strand
GGGTTCCCGCAGCTCATCTTGCCCTCGGGGCACGTTCCCGACACGCACGGCGCGCCGGCGGCGGCGAACACGAACGGCGCGGTCGGGCGCACGAGCTCGAGCATGCGGTGCGCCATTTCGCGAATCTCCCACTGCGCGCGGTTGCAGCAGCGCAGGTTGAAGAAGTGCAGAAGCTCGCGCACGTTCATCGTGACCACGATCTTGCTCTCCGCTGCGTTCGGCAAAAGGTAGCGCGCGTCCTCTGCGGGAACGCCGGCGTCGAGCAGCTTCTTGTATGCGGAAACGCACGCCTCGATTGCCTCGTCGAACACGGCCTGGGTTTCAGGCGTCGCCTTCACGGTTTCGGGAACGACGACCTCGACGCCGTCCTTGAACTTCACGTAGCGCTGGCTTTGCTGGTTGAAGCTCGCAAGGCGATGGCGCACGAGCTGGTGGGTCAGCGCGCGCGACACCCCGTCGATGGCGAACGTGTAGCTCGCGTGCTCGAGCGTGGAGAAGTGCCCGCTTTCCATGATGGTGGAAAGAACGCTTTTCACGCGATCGTCGGGCATCGTCTCCATGAGCTCGGCGGCGCCGACCGGCGCGTAGCAAAGGCGCGCCGCGGTCGCGATAGCGCGCTCGGGGTCGGGGGTATGGTACAGCAGCTCGACATGCATGGCTTGCTCCTCACATGATGGGATCTTCCCATCCAATTGATACTCGTCTGGAAATAAAGACATGGTTTGCTAGTATGATAACCAAAGAGGAGGAAGGGCCTTGCGCACATTCGCGCGGAAGGCCGACTTAACACGGAAAGGGCACCCGCCTATGGACGACTCGTTCACACCCCTGCTCACCACGACCGACTGGAACGCCGAATGGAAAGAGCTTCAGCGCGCGCGGCGCCACGTCGACGACGCAACCTATTGGGACGAGCGCGCGAAAACGTTCACGACGAAGGACTCCCCCAACCCCTACGTCGAGCGCTTCCTCAGGCTCGCGAAGATTCAAGACGGCGAAAGCGTCTTCGACATGGGCTGCGGCACGGGCGCCATAGCGCTTCCGCTCGCGGCGTCGGGGCATGAGGTCACCGCAGCCGACTTCTCGAGCGGCATGCTTTCGGGCCTTCGCGAGCGTGCGGGGAAAGAAGGCGCCGCAGGCATCGAAACCATCCAGATGAGCTGGGAAGACGACTGGGAAGAGCACGGCGTCGCCCCACGATCGCGCGATGTCTGCACCGCGTCGCGCTCCATCGCGGTGGACGACATGCGCCTCGCGCTTTTGAAGCTTTCCGCCGTCGCGCGCAGGCGCGTCGCCATCACGCTTCCCACAGGCTCCTCCCCCCGCACCGACGCGCGCGTCCTCGAGGCGCTCGGGCTCGCGAACCGCGTCGGGCGCGACCATCTCTACGCCATCGCCATGCTCGTGAACCTCGGGTTCGAGCCCGAGGTCGGCTACATCAAAAGCGCTCGCCTCGACACGTTCGCCTCGGTCGACGACGCCGTCGCGAAGTACCGGAAGATGGTCGAATCGCAAGCCGCGTTCGTGCCCGAAAAGCGCGTCCAGGTGGCTTTGGCGAAGCTTCGACCGTGGGTCGAATCCCAGCTTGTCGAAAACGAGAACGCGGGCAAACCCGACGAAAAGGGCGTCGAGCAGGGCGTTTTGCGCCTCGCCACGCCGCGCGTCATAAGCTGGGCGCACATTTCGTGGAACGTCAAGGAGAGTTAGGGAGCGAACGCGGAAAACGTCCGGGCGTTGTGCCCATAGAGAGGGTTCTTTATACTTGGAATCAAGTATCGAAAAACCGAAAGCGGAGGGGAAGACAACATGCGCATTTCGGCACGCAACGTTATGAAAGGCACCGTCTCGAGCATCGAGGACGGGGCGGTGAACGGCATCGTCACCATCGAAGTGGGAGGGACGGCGCTCGTGTCGAGCATCACGATGGAGGCGATCCGCGACCTTAAACTCGAGGTCGGCATGCCCGCCTACGCGATCGTGAAGGCAAGCCACGTCATGTTCGCGAACGGGACGGAGCCGCTTGCTAACCTTTCGGCGCGCAACCAGCTCGTCGGCCAGGTAAGCACGATCCGCGCCGGGGCGGTGAACGGCCGCGTCTCGCTCGAGCTTGCGGACGGCAACATCATCACCGGATCGATCACCAACGCCGCCATCAAGGACTTGGGGCTCGAGGTCGGCAGCCCCGCCGTAGCCATCATGAAGTCGAGCGACATCATGATCGGCATCGACGACTAGCTCTTTCCGAGCGTAAAAAAAGACCCGAGCCGAGCTCGGGTCTTTTTTCGTGCAAGAAAAGCTATTCGGCAGCCGGAGTCTCGACCTCGAGGGCAGCTTCGGCC
>CAKTSW010000370.1 GCA_934613165.1 uncultured Ellagibacter sp. | reverse complement strand
AAGAAGCCGTAGTACTCGTTGGCGTGCTCCTTGGGGATGAGCTTGCCGAACTCGCTGCGCGAAAGCGCCTGGATGCCTCCCTGGAAAAGCCCCACGCACACCGCGAGCACCCAGAATTCCGCGGCGCTGCGCAGGAAGAACGCCGCGAACAGCGTAATCAGGAAGTAGGCGAACACGGCGATAAGCAGCATCTTCTTCGTGCCGAAGCGCGCCGACAGCCGCCCGTAGGCGATGGCCGACGGGAACGCCACGAACTGCGTGACCAAAAGCGCGAGCACGAGCTGGGTGGAGTCGATGCCGAGATCAGTGCCGTAGCTCGTGGACATGGCAATGATCGTGTGCACGCCGTCGATGTAGAAGAAGAACGCGAGCATGAAGAACATGAGCCGGCGGTCGCGGAAGATCTTCTTGCAGGTGGAAACAAGCCCCCGCACCGTGTTGCGGAACAGGTGCGGCTCGCGCGGCTTGTAGTGCGTCTGATGGACGTCGCGCCAGATGGGGACGCTGAACGCGAGCCACCACACCGCCGTGATCACGAACGAGATGCGGATGCCGTCGAGCTGGCCGATTCCGAAGTTCTCACCGAACAGCACGATGACGAGGCACACAATGAACGGCGCGCACGACCCGATGTAGCCCCATGCGTACCCCTGCGACGACACCTCGTCGTAGCGGTCTTCCTCGGTGGCGTCGACGAGGAACGCGTCGTAGAACACGAGAGAGGCGTTCAGCATGACCGACGAGATGACGTAGATGACGAGAAACACCATCGCGTCACTCGGCACGCCCATGACGGCAAGCGTCACGGCACCCGTGCCGATGGTGCCGGCGAGGAACTTCTTCTTGTTCCCCTTAAGGTCGGCGATGCTGCCCAAAAACGGCATGAGCAGCGCAAGCACGAGCGACGCCACCGTGGACGCATAGCCCCATGCGACGACCGCGGACGAATTCGGGTCGGCGATGGCGGAGAAGTAGATGGGGATGAGCGTCGAGGCGAGCAGCACGTAGGCCGAGTTTCCCACATCGTAGAGAACCCAGCTGCGTTCGGGTTTCGTCATCTTCGTGCGCGCCACGTGCCGACCTTCCTGCCTATAGAAAACAAACTCCCTGTTCAGAGCTTACTTTTATCATGAAGAAACGTCTGTGGGAGCGCCCTGTGCGTTAACAAAGCGTCTCTCATTGTATATGATGCTCGAAGCGACCAACGTAAATTTCCCATCAGGAGGAGTGAAGGCCATGCCCGCCATCATCACGCACGACGCATTCGGACAGGACGCCTACGCGCGCCAGTACGCCGAAATCGGGTCGACGAAGGACGAAGTCGAGGCCTTCCTTCTGGGAAACCAAGGGCCCGACCCTCTGTTCTACTCGGTGGCGAACCCCCTGCTTGCCCCCGTGCACAAACTCGGCGGCCTCATGCACCACGACAAGCCGACCGAGGTCATCGCCGCCTTCAAGCAGGCCACAGATGCGCTCGACGACGCCGACCGATCGATCGGGCGCGCCTACGCGCTTGGATTCTTAGGACACTATGTGTTGGATTCGACCATGCACCCGCTCGTGTACTTCCACGAGTACGCGCTGTGCGACGCTGGCGAACCGGGCCTTTCGCGCGACGACGGCAACGAGGTGCACGCCGTCATCGAAAGCGAGTACGACGAAATGGTGCTCACCGCCAAGCGCGGGGAAACCGTGGCCACGTTCAACCCGGCCGTGAACATCCTTAAAGGCTCCGACCGCATGCTTTCCGTCGTGTCAACCATGTACGCGAACGTGGTGTTCTCCGTGTACGGCAAGATCATCCCCGTCCACGCCTTCGGCGACGCGGTGAAGTGCTTCCGGCTGGTACAGCATCTGTTCCATTCCGGCACCGGCATAAAGCGCGAGGCCATCGCGAGCATCGAGGAGCTTGTGCGCCCCTATTCGTTCTACCGCGCCATGAGCCATCGCGCCATCCTGGCCGACACGTGCGCCTACGATAACCACGAGCATGCCACCTGGGAAAACCCCTTCACCGGCGAACAGTCGACCGACAGCTTCTGGGACCGCTACGAGCACGCGAGCGCGCGTTTCGACGAAGCGCGCAAGGCGTTCGACGAGGACAGCTTCGACCTTGCCGCAGCACGCAAGATCACGCGCGACCTCAACTTCTCAGGCGACCCCGTAGAAGCGAAGCTGATCGCGGTGGACGCCGTCGACTAGCAAGCGCTCAAGGACGCGCGCATTCCACGCATCCCCCGAAACCGAGAAAGCCCGCGTTCGGAAAGCGGTGAACCGCCTCCCATTTCTTGGACATGAGAAATGGGAGGCTTTCTTTATGCATACCGATCTGAGGTTCAAGTACGA